>NZ_CP029608.1:4692500-4855678 GCF_003352185.1 Pseudomonas kribbensis | reverse complement strand
GGCCAGCAGCACTTGTGCGGTGCAGATGTTCGACGTGGCCTTCTCACGGCGGATGTGTTGCTCGCGGGTCTGCATCGCCAGACGCAGGGCCGGTTTGCCGAAACGGTCAACCGAAACACCGACCAGACGGCCCGGCATGTCGCGCTTGAACGCATCTTTGGTGGAGAAGTAAGCCGCGTGCGGGCCGCCGAAGCCCAGCGGTACGCCGAAACGTTGGGCGCTGCCGATGGCCACGTCCGCGCCGAATTCGCCCGGCGGGGTCAGCAGGGTCAGGGCCAGCAGGTCGGCAGCCACAGCCACCAGAGCGTTGGCGGCGTGGAAGCGCTCGGTCAGTTCACGGTAGTCGAACACATCACCGTTGCTCGCCGGGTATTGCAGCAGCGCGCCGAAGAATGGCGTCACGTCGCTCAGTTCACGCTCGTCGCCGACCACCACTTCAATGCCCAGCGGCTCGGCACGGGTGCGCAGCACGTCGAGGGTTTGCGGGTGGCTGTGGATCGAGGCGAAGAACTGGTGGCTGCCCTTGTTCTTGCTCAGGCGTTTGCAGAAGGTCATGGCTTCGGCAGCGGCGGTGGCTTCGTCGAGCAGGGAAGCGTTGGCGATCGGCAGGCCGGTGAGGTCGCTGATCAGGGTCTGGAAGTTCAGCAGCGCTTCGAGACGGCCCTGGGAAATTTCCGGCTGGTATGGGGTGTAAGCGGTGTACCAGGCCGGGTTGTCCAGCAGGTTGCGCAGGATCGGCGACGGCGTGTGGCAATTGTAGTAGCCCTGGCCGATGTAGGTCTTGAACAGCTGGTTCTTGCCGGCGATGCCTTTGATCATTGCCAGGGCATCGGCTTCGCTCAGGCCGTCGTCCAGACCGAGCACGCTGGTGCCCTTGATGCTTTCCGGGATGACGCTGGCGCTCAGGGCTTCGAGCGAGTCGAAGCCGAGGCTGTTGAGCATGGCCTGCTCGTCACCGGCGCGCGGGCCGATGTGACGGGCGATGAATTCGTTGGCGGTGCCGAGATTTACTTGGGTCATGTCAGGTTCCTCAGGCTTCGGCTTGGGCTTTGATCAGACGGTCGTAGGCGTCCTGATCCAGCAGCTTGGCGACGGCGGAAGCATCCGACGGCTTGAAGCGGAAGAACCAGCCTTCGCCCAGCGGATCTTCGTTGACCAGCTCAGGGCTGTCTTCCAGCGCCGGGTTGGTGGCCAGGACTTCCCCGTCCAGCGGCATGTAAACGCCGCTCGCGGCTTTTACCGATTCCACAGTGGCGGCTTCGGCGCCTTTCTCGTAAGCCTGCAGTTCAGGCAGTTGCACGAACACCACGTCGCCCAAAGCGTTCTGCGCGAAAGCGGTGATGCCAACGGTGACAGAACCATCGGCTTCGGCGCGCAGCCATTCGTGATCTTCAGTAAAACGCAACTCGCTCATGGAATCTCCTAAGGGCCAGACTCGTCTGGTGGACGCGGTGGATTACTTGGGCGGTAATGCCCTGATTTTATGAACGGTTACTTAGCAAGAACGCGGCCAACGTAAAAATATCGTTGTAAATCAATGAGTTGACATTTTGTCGATGGACTTTGAGGGTGGAGTGTGTAGCGAAATCGCTACAGCTCGGGGCGAAGAAAAAAGCTGAAGCGGATCAAAGCCTTGCACGGCGGTGATCGGAGAAGGGTGTAGCGATATCGTTCCGCTGTAGCGCTTTCAGTACAGATGGAGGTCGCTTTTGGCGGGGTCAGGCTTTTCCCGGAATCCCGTACTTGCGCAGCCGATGGGCAATCGCCGTGTGCGAGGTCTGCAGGCGGCCGGCCAGTTGGCGGGTCGAGGGGTAGCTGACGTAGAGTTTTTCCAGCAGCGATTTCTCGAAGGCTTCCACCGCTTCTTCCAGGCTGTCGACGTCGGTGTCGGTCTGGCGTGCCACGGAGGTGCCGGCGATGTCGAGGTCGCCGATGTCCACCAGGCTGCTTTCGCAGATGGCGGCGGCGCGGAAGATTACGTTCTGCAATTGCCGCACGTTGCCCGGCCAGCGGTTGCCGAGCAGCGCCGGATAGGTGCCGGGCGCGAGGCGGCAGACCGGGCGCTGGATCTGCGCGCAGGCCTGCTGCATGAAATAGCGCGCCAGCAACAGAATGTCCTGACCGCGTTCGCGCAACGGCGGCACTTCGACGTTGAGTACGTTGAGGCGGTAGAACAGGTCTTCGCGGAACAGGCCTTCGCTGACCATTTTTTCCAGGTCACGGTGGGTCGCGCTGAGGATCCGCACATCGACTTTGACTTCGCGATCGCCGCCCACCCGACGGAAGCTGCCATCGTTGAGAAAGCGCAACAGCTTGGCCTGCAAGTACGGCGACATCTCGCCGATCTCGTCGAGGAACACTGTGCCCTGGTTGGCCAGTTCCATCAGCCCCGGTTTGCCGCCCCGTTGTGCGCCGGTGAAGGCGCCGGGGGCGTAGCCGAACAGTTCGCTCTCGGCGAGGTTCTCCGGCAGGGCCGCGCAGTTCAGCGCCAGAAACGGTGCGTTGTGCCGGGCACTGATGGCGTGACAGGCGCGGGCCACCAGTTCCTTGCCGGTACCGGTTTCGCCCTGGATCAACAGCGGCGCATCGAGGGCCGCCACCCGTTGCGCGCGGGCCTTGAGCGTGCGGATCGGCGGCGACTCGCCGAGCAACGCATCGAAACCTTCGGCATGGTCGTGGTGCAGCGCCGAGAGCTGTTCGCCGATGCGGTTCGGTTGATACAGGGTCAGCAGGGCGCCGGCGTCAGTGATCGGCGTGGCATCCAGCAACAAGGTCTGGCCGTTGACGGTGATTTCCCGCAGCGGCAGGCGGAAACCCTGTTCGAGCAAGGTCTCGAGCAGGCCCGGATCGTTGAACAGCTCAGAGACACTTTCGCCCGCCGGTTCGCGACCGTACAGGGCGATCAGCGCCGGGTTGGCCAGCAACACCTTGCCGGCGCTGTCGAGGGCCAGCACCGGGTCGGTCATCGCCGCGAGCAATGCGTCGAGCTGCAAGTGCCGACGCTGGCCGGGGAGGATGTCGACCACCACCACGGCTTCCACGCCACGCACCCGGAACAGCGCATCTTTCAACTCTTCGAGCACTTGCGGGCTGAGGGTCGGGGCGTCGATGTAGACGTTCGGCGGGACCATTTCCACCGCATCCAGATTGAGATTGCGTCCACCGAGAATCGCCAGGACTTCCTGGGTGATGCCGACGCGGTCGATGAAACTGACGTGGATACGCATGGGGCGGTTCTGGGTTCTGGAGTGCGGAGGGGGGCAAGTATGCCTTGGGGCGGGGAAATGGTGAAACCGGGCGCGTTCTTCCGCTGGCTACATACCCTTGTGGGAGCGAGCTTGCTCGCGAATGCGGTGTATCAGCAATGAAGATATGGACTGACAGAGCGCTTTCGCGAGCAAGCTCGCTCCCACAGGGGGTATGGGGTGAGTTCGGGTCACTCGAAATGCTCGGGATTGACCGGATCCCCGGATTTCATATTCAACTGCGTACGAATGTCTTCAAACATCAGGTCGTAATGCTTGTGCACCGAGCCGATCTGGCTGTGGCTCTTGGGGATGCCGTACTTTTCGGCAATCTGCGTCACGTTGCGCGCGAAGTTGTAGGCCTCTTCCTTGGGCAGAAAGAACGGTTCGTTGACCTCTTTGCCCTGGATGCTTCCAACCAGCCGGAACTGTATCCCTTTGCCTTTTTGCGGATCCTGCGACACCTCGTATTCGAGGCGGATGTTGTAGTTGACGTCATCTTTGGTCAACGCGTGCCGCTCGATGTGCAAATGACCGGGTTCGAACTGGGCCATGGTGTTCTCTCCTTTCAAGGCATGGGAGAAGGGCAGACCTGGAGTCTGCCCCAGCATTTCTTTTTTATCGGTAGGTGATGCCGGGTTTCGAGGTGCTCACCCGCGTACCGGCGGTGCCCTGGACGATGGCTTCGATGTCCGCCAGCGAACCGATTACCGCGACCTTGCCAGTATGGCGTGCAAATTCGCAAGCTGCCTGCACCTTCGGCCCCATGGAACCGGCGGCGAAGCCCAGGCGTTCGAGTTCGTCCGGGTGGGCCTGGGCAATGGCTTTCTCGGTGGTTTTTTTGAAGTCGATGTACGCCGCGTTGACGTCGGTGGCGATCACCAGCAAGTCCGCTTCCAGCTGTTCGGCGAGCAGCGACGAGCACAGGTCCTTGTCGATGACTGCCTCAATGCCTTTGAGGTTGCGCTTCTCGTCGTACATGGTCGGGATGCCGCCACCACCGGCGCAGATCACGATGCTGCCCTTGTCCAGCAGCCACTTGATCGGGCGGATTTCGAAGATGCGCTTGGGTTTCGGGCTGGCCACCACGCGACGGTATTTGTCACCGTCGGCCTTGACCACCCAGCCTTTCTCTTTGGCCAGGCGCTCGGCTTCTTCTTTGGCATAGACCGGGCCGATGAATTTGGTCGGGTCCTTGAAAGCCGGATCCTTGGGATCGACTTCGACCTGGGTGAGCAGGGTGGCGAACGGGACTTCGAAGTCCAGCAGGTTGCCCAGTTCCTGTTCGATGATGTAGCCGATCATGCCTTCGGTTTCGGCACCGAGCACGTCCAGAGGGTAGGCTTCATCGGGTTTATAGGAGAGGCCCTGCAACGACAGCAGGCCGACTTGCGGGCCATTGCCGTGGGCGATGACCAGTTGATTGCCGGGGTGGATCTTGGCGATTTGCTCGGTGGCGATGCGGATGTTGGCGCGCTGGTTGTCAGCGGTCATCGGCTCACCACGGCGGAGCAGGGCGTTACCGCCCAGAGCTACGACGATACGCATAATGCAGTCCTTTCAGAATTCGGTGAGCCTGCGGGGGCAGCCTTTGGCGGCGCCCGCAGGTCAGGGGCAACGCTTACAGATCAGCCAGGGTCGACACCAGAATCGCCTTGATGGTGTGCATGCGGTTTTCCGCTTGCTCGAAGGCGATGCAGGCCGGTGACTCGAACACGTCGTCGGTCACTTCGATGCCGTTGGCCAGGTGCGGATACTGTTCGGCGATCTGTTTGCCGACCTTGGTATCGCTGTTGTGGAACGCCGGCAGGCAGTGCATGAACTTGGTGCGCGGGTTGCCGGTGGCTTTCATCAGTTGTGCGTTGACCTGATACGGCAGCAGTTGCTCGATGCGCTCGGCCCAGGCTTCAACCGGCTCACCCATCGATACCCAGACGTCGGTGTGGATGAAGTCCACGCCTTTGACGGCGGCTTTCGGGTCTTCGGTCAGGGTGATGCGGGCACCGCTTTCTTCTGCGTATTTTTTGCAGCGCTGTACCAGATCATCGTGGGGCCACAGGGCTTTCGGCGCGCAGATGCGCACGTCCATGCCCAGTTTTGCGCCGACCAGCAGCAGCGAGTTGCCCATGTTGTTGCGGGCGTCACCCAGGTAGACGTAGCTGATCTCGTGGATCGGCTTGTCGGCGTGCTCACGCATGGTCAGCACGTCGGCGATCATCTGGGTCGGGTGATATTCATCGGTCAGGCCGTTGAACACCGGTACGCCGGCGAACTTGGCCAGCTCTTCGACGATTTCCTGCTTGAAGCCACGGTACTCGATGGCGTCGTACATGCGACCCAGCACGCGGGCCGTGTCCTTCATGCTTTCCTTGTGGCCGATCTGCGAGGAATTCGGGTCGATGTAGGTGACGTTGGCGCCCTGGTCATAGGCAGCGACTTCGAACGCGCAGCGGGTGCGGGTCGAAGTTTTTTCGAAGATCAGGGCGATGTTGTTGCCCTTCAGGTGTTGCTGCTCGGTGCCGGTGTACTTGGCGCGTTTCAGGTCGCGGGACAGGTCGAGCAGGTAACGCAGCTCACGTGGTGTGTGGTGTTCCAGGCTGAGCAGGTTACGGTTGTGGATGTTGAAAGCCATGATGGATCTCCTTCGGTGTCGGTTATCCCCCTGGCCGCTCTTTGTGAGTCGCGGCCAGGGCTCAGAGTTTTAATAGTCGATCGGGTCGCGGATGATCGGGCAGGTCATGCAGTGGCCGCCGCCACGGCCACGGCCCAGTTCGCCGGCGCTGATGGTGATGACTTCCACGCCTGCCTTGCGCAGCAGGGTGTTGGTGTAGGTGTTGCGGTCGTAGCCGATGACCACGCCCGGTTCCACGGCCACCACGTTGTTGCCGTCATCCCACTGCTCGCGTTCGGCGGCGAAACTGTTGCCGCCGGTTTCCACTACGCGCAGGTTCGGCAGGTTCAGCGAGTTGGCCACGACTTCGAGGAACGTTTTGTTCTCCCGTCGTACGTCCAGACCGTAAGGCTTGCTTTCGTCAGGACGGATGATGAACGGCACGATTTCCTTGACCACTTCCGGGAAGATCGTGACCAGGTCGCGGTCGCAGAAGCTGAACACGGTGTCCAGGTGCATCGCCGCGCGGGATTTCGGCAGGCCGGCGACCACGACTTTTTCCACCGCGCCCTTGGCGAACAGCGACTGTGCGAGTTGGCCGATGGCCTGACGCGAGGTGCGCTCGCCCATGCCGATCAACACCACGCCATTGCCGATCGGCATCACGTCGCCGCCCTCGAGGGTGGCCTTGCCGTGGTCCTTGTCCGGGTCGCCGTACCAGACTTCGAAGTCGGCACCGGTGAAGTCAGGGTGGAATTTGTAGATGGCGGTGGTCAGCAGGGTTTCCTGACGACGGGCCGGCCAGTACATCGGGTTGAGGGTCACGCCGCCGTAGATCCAGCAAGTGGTGTCGCGGGTGAACTGGGTGTTGGGCAGCGGGTCGAGCAGGAAGCTGGAGTGGCCCAGGTAGTCGCGGTACATCTTGATCACGCTGGCGCCTTCGCTGTCCGGCAGATCCTCGCCGGCCACGCCGCCGATCAGGAACTCGGCGAGCTTGCGTGGCTCCAGGCCTTCGAGCCAGCTGCGCACTTCGTTGGTCAGGCCGACGCCGACGGTGTCCGGGGTGATCTTGCGATCCAGAATCCATTTCAGCGCTTCGGGGTTGCCGACGATGTCGGTCAGCAGGTTGTGCATTTCCAGCACTTCGATCCCGCGCTCGCGCATCTTGGTGACGAAGTCGAAGTGGTCGCGCTTGGCCTGATTGACCCAGATCACATCGTCGAACAGCAGTTCGTCGCAGTTGCTCGGGGTCAGCCGCTGGTGGGCCAGACCTGGGGAACAAACCATGACTTTGCGCAGTTTGCCGGCTTCGGAATGGACGCCGTACTTAACTTTTTCCGTGGTCATTTCAGTGATCCTCCAGAGATAAACGTTTGGCAATTACAGAGTCAGGAAGCCGTCGTAGAGACCGTAGGCCGCCACCAGGGCACCCACGACCACCGCGGCGAAAATCAGCTTCTCGACGTTGGTGAAAACCGGTTGTTTGAGTTCGAGCTTGGCCTTGGCGAACAGGATCGCGCCGGGCGCATAGAGCAGGGCCGAGAGCAGCAGGTACTTCACGCCGCCGGCGTAGAGCAGCCAGATCGCGTAGATCAGGGCGATGCCGCCGATGATCAGGTCCTTGCGCCGTTCTGCCGCGAAGCCTTCGTAGCTTTCGCCACGTACCGCCAGCAGCAGGGCGTAGGCCGCCGACCACAGGTACGGCACCAGAATCATCGAAGTGGCGAGGTAGATCAGCGACAGGTAAGTGCTGGCCGAGAACAGGGTGATGACCAGGAACAACTGCACCATCGCGTTGGTCAGCCACAGGGCGTTGACCGGCACGTGGTTGGCGTTCTCCTTGCGCAGGAACTCCGGCATGGTGTGGTCCTTGGCGGCGGCGAACATGATCTCCGCGCACAGCAGCACCCACGACAGCAGCGCCCCCAGCAGCGAGATGATCAGACCGACGCTGATCAGCACCGCGCCCCAGTGACCGACCACGTGCTCCAGCACGGCGGCCATCGACGGGTTCTGCAGTTTGGCCAGTTCCGGTTGGGTCATGATGCCCAGCGACAGCACGTTCACCAGCACCAGGAACAGCAGCACGGTGATGAAGCCGATCACGGTGGCTTTACCCACGTCCGAACGTTTTTCCGCCCGGGCCGAGAAGATGCTCGCGCCTTCGATGCCGATGAACACCCACACGGTGACCAGCATCATGTTGCGCACCTGGTTCATCACGCTGCCCAGGTCCGGGTTTTTCACGCCCCAGATGTCGGCGGTGAAGATGTCCAGTTTGAAGGCGAAGATCGCGATCAGGACGAACAGCAGCAGCGGCACGACCTTGGCGACGGTGGTCACCAGGTTGATGAACGCCGCCTCCTTGATTCCGCGCAGCACCAGAAAGTGCACGGCCCACAGCAGCACCGAGGCACCAATCACGGCGGCAACGGTGTTGCCCTCACCGAAAACCGGAAAGAAGTAGCCAAGGGTACTGAACAGCAGAACGAAGTAACCGACGTTGCCCAGCCAGGCACTGATCCAGTAGCCCCAGGCCGAAGAGAAACCCATGTAGTCGCCAAAACCGGCCTTGGCGTAGGCGTACACACCGCCGTCCAGGTCAGGTTTGCGATTGGCGAGGGTTTGAAAGACGAAAGCGAGGGTGAGCATGCCGACGGCGGTGATGGCCCACCCGATCAGTACCGCACCGACATCGGCGCTGGCGGCCATGTTTTGTGGCAAAGAGAATATCCCGCCACCGATCATTGATCCGACTACCAGGGCAACCAGTGCACCTAGTCGTAGTTTTCCGGGAGCTTCAGACATTGCATGACTCCATTGCAGGAGAGAAGAGTTCACAGCGTAGTTCTGTTGACTGTTCAAACAGCTGACATAGATCAGTGCATGGCCACATTCCATTGTTAATGAATGACTTATGAATCCACTGCAGGCATAAGGCTACTGTCTGGAGGGCCCGTCCCAGAGGCCTTTGGTCGATATGGTTGGGAATGGATCCTATTACTTTCGAGTTATGACGCTAGTTGCTTTTCGGGTTTTGGCAAATTTTTCACATCTGTTTTCAGTACAGAATTGATTTATTAGGATCGGCGCACAAAACTGACTTAACGTGCTAGGCGTTAGCGTCATCCGCTATATATAAGTGGGCGTTTGTTGGCATTACCTGATAAACGTCTTCGACTGTTAGCCGTTTAGTTAATAGTTGTTACAAATAAAACCTCACCACATCTTTCAAGGAGATTTGTATGTCGCAACCGACGCAAAAGCTGCGCCTTGGCGCACTGATCGCCCTGGTGGTGGGTTCGATGATTGGCGGGGGGATTTTCTCCTTGCCGCAGAACATGGCGGCTCGTGCCGACGCCGGCGCCATCCTGATCGGCTGGGGAATCACCGCCATCGGCATGCTGACCCTGGCGTTCGTGTTCCAGACCCTGGCCAACCGCAAGCCGGAACTGGATTCCGGCGTCTATGCCTACGCCAAGGCCGGGTTTGGCGACTACATGGGGTTCTCTTCGGCGTGGGGCTACTGGATCAGCGCCTGGCTGGGCAACGTCGGGTATTTCGTGTTGCTGTTCAGCACCCTCGGCTACTTCTTTCCGGTGTTCGGACAGGGCAACACACCGATCGCCATCGGTTGCGCCTCGGTGCTGCTGTGGGCCGTGCATTTCCTGGTGATGCGCGGGATCAAGGAGGCGGCGTTCATCAATCAACTGACCACCGTGGCCAAGATCGTGCCGCTGGTCATGTTCATCGTCATCGCTGCCGTGGCGTTCAAGGCTGACATCTTTACCCGCGACATCTGGGGTCGCAGCAACCCGAACTTCGGCGGGGTGATGGATCAGGTGCGCAACATGATGCTGGTCACCGTGTTCGTGTTCATCGGTATCGAAGGCGCCAGCGTTTACTCGGCGCGGGCCGAAAAGCGCGCGGATGTCGGCCGGGCCACGGTGATCGGTTTCATCGGCGTGCTGGCGCTGCTGGTGCTGGTCAACGTGCTGTCGCTGGGGATCATGAGTCAGCCGGAACTGGCGACTCTGCAGAACCCTTCGCTGGCGGCTGTGCTGGAACACATCGTCGGGCCGTGGGGCGCGCTGGCGATCAGCATCGGCCTGGCGATTTCGTTGCTCGGCGCGTTGCTGTCATGGGCGCTGTTGTGCGCCGAAATCCTCTTCGCCACGGCCAAGGACAAGACCATGCCGGCGTTCCTGAAAAAGGAAAACGCCAACCATGTGCCGGTCAATGCGCTGTGGCTGACCAACGTGATGATCCAGATTTTCTTGCTGATCACACTGTTTTCCGCCGGTACCTACACCAGCCTGATCTACCTCGCGTCGTCGATGATTCTGGTGCCGTACCTGTGGTCGGCGGCCTATGCGGTGCTGTTGAGCGGGCGGGGTGAAACCTATGAACATGCCTCGGCCGAACGCACCAAGGACCTGCTGATCGGCGGCATCGCCCTGTGCTACGCGGTGTGGTTGCTGTATGCCGGCGGGGTGAAATACCTGCTGTTGTCAGCGCTGCTGTATGCCCCGGGGGTGATCCTGTTCGCCAAGGCCAAACATGAGCAGGGCGAGCCGCTGTTTACCACGATCGAAAAGGGGATTTTTACCTGCGTGATCGCCGGGGCGGGACTGGCGGCCTACGGGTTGTACAGCGGCTTGCTGTCACTGTGAGGCTGCGGCTCGAATACCGGGCGCCCTACGACTGGCCGGCGATGCTCGGGTTTCTGGCGGCGCGGGCTGTGGTCGGGATGGAGGCGGTGATTGATGGCGTGTATTCGCGCAGCATCGGGTTGAACGGTTTGCATGGCACGGTTTCGGTCTGGCCAGGTGACGGCGATGTGCTGGAGGTCGAGCTGGATTTCCCCGATCCGTCAGCGGTTCCCGAGATCATCATGCGCTTGCGTCGGCTGTTCGATCTGGATGCGGATCTGCCGACGATGCAGCGGCATCTGGCGGCGGATCCGCTGCTGGCACCATTGATTGCAGAACACCCGGGGTTGCGGGTGCCGGGCGCGTGGGACGGGTTGGAGCTGGCGTTTCGGGCGGTTCTGGGGCAGCAGATTACCGTGGTCGGGGCGATCCGGCTGGCGGGGAAACTGCTGGCGCAATATGGCGAGCCGTTGCGTTCATCGGTGCCTGGACTGACTCACGTCTTTCCTCGGGCAGCCGTTTTGGCGAACGCCGATCTGGCAACGCTGGGCATGCCGAAAAGTCGCGGGCGCACCTTGTCCGGGGTGGCGCAGGCGTTGCTGGACGATCCGCTGCTGTTTGCCTCCGGAACGGCGCGCTTGCTGGCGCTGCACGGGATTGGCGACTGGACGGCGCAATACATTGCCCTGCGGCAGTTGCGGGATATGGACGGGTTTCCGACCGGGGATGTGGGGTTGTTGCGGGCACTGGAAGTGCTGGAAGGGGAGCGGATGACGGTGCGGGAGTTATCAGCCCGCGCCGAGGCCTGGCGGCCGTTTCGGGGGTATGCGGCGCAGTTGCTGTGGACATCGTCGAGTCGTGCGGATTGATACCCGCACACACTCAAAACCATCGCGGTTGATGTGAACCCAACTCGGTGGCCGGCAATGCCCAGTGCAACGGCGTCCCTCTGATCTTCAATGGCGCTTGCAGCCGATGCGCCGGACCCCAGGGCGTCTGCTCCATCAGCAAACTCCGATCTTTTGCATCTTCCGGGCGCAGCACTTCGTCCGTCCCCGGTTCCTGCTCGATCAACAACTTCGCCGTCCGCGCCAGCGACAATCTTGCCGATCCACCTCGACCACTGCGCAGCCTCTCGGCCAGCAACCTGATCACACTCGCCGCCATCAGATACCCCGTCGCATGATCCAGTGCCTGCACCGGTAGCGGCGTCGGTTTGTCCGCCTGTTTCCAGCGCTGCCCCGCCTCGGCAATCCCGCTGCTCATCTGCACCAGGCTGTCGAAGCCTCGACGGTTCTGCCACGGGCCGCTCCAGCCGTAGGCGTTGAGGCAGACATCGATCAGCCCCGGTGCCAGTTGTCGGCGACGTTCGGCGCCGAAACCGAGGTGTTCAAGCGCATCGGCGCGATAGCCGTGCAGCAGAATGTCCGCGTCCTTTAGCAAACCTTCGAACACCGCACGATCTGCCGGTTGATGGAGCTCCAGTCGTGCACAGCGTTTACCGAGGGTCACTTCCGGCACTACGCCGGGTTCGTTCCAGGTCGGCGGGTCGATGCGCAGGACATTGGCGCCTAGCCCCGCGAGAAAGCGGCTGGCAGTAGGACCGGCGAGTACTCGGGTCAGATCCAGCACCTTGAGTCCGGCTAGCGGTTGTGCCATCGAGCCTTGCCAGAGTTGACGACTTTCATCTTTCCCATCACTGAAATGCACCAAGGGTTCGGCGTTCACCGCCAATCCTTGCGGGTGTTTCTGCCACTGTTCCCAACTGCGCATTTCGGCAGCACAACCCTTGGCATCGACCACCGCTTGCTCCAGATCGGCACTGGCCCATTGCGCGACTTTCGCTGCCATGGCCGCGCGGTCGGCGCAGGCACCGAGCACGCTTTCAGCGGCGGCGCGGTGATGCGGGGCGTTGGTGTGCAGGCGAATCCAGCCGTCCTTCGTTGCATAGTCGCCGGCCACCGGATCCCACAGCGGCGGGACCTCCCAGCCGATCGGTCGCAGTGAGGTCGCGAACCAGAACGAGGCGAGACGGCGGTCAACTTCTACGCTGGGCAGGTGGCCGGTCTGCTGCCGGAGCAATTCGCCGACTGCCTGCCCGGCCGCGGCAATGCTCGCGCAGGCAAGGTCGGTGACAGCAAACGCCGAGGGCAGGGCGCCCTCGGCGGTGAACGGAATCGGCGTGCTGGGCAAGCCGAGTGCGGCTTGAATGGACGTGAGCAGATCAGTCATCGAAGGCCCTCCGGAAGAGGGCCTGATCATAGAACAGATGACGATCGGGGGGAGGTCAGACGCGGAACTGATCCATCAATTTCATCTGCTGGCTGGCCAGAGCATTCAACTGGCTGCTGATCGCCGCCGATTCGGTGGCCTGTTCGGTCAGGGTTTCGGTGACGGTACGGATCGCCGAGACGTTGCGGTTGACCTCTTCGGCCACGGCGCTCTGCTGTTCGGCGGCGCTGGCGATTTGCAGATTCATGTCGCTGATCACCGTAACCGCGTCGCTGATCTTGCCGAGGGCATCCACCGCCTGGCGGATCTGCCCGGCGTTGTTGTGGGCCTGGGTCTGGCTCGAATGCATGGTCGCGACCACGCCACGGGTGCCGGTCTGGATGCGTTCGATCACCACGCGGATTTCCTCGACCGAATCCTGAGTGCGCTTGGCCAGGTTACGGACTTCGTCGGCGACGACGGCGAAACCACGACCGCTTTCACCAGCACGGGCCGCTTCGATCGCGGCGTTCAGCGCCAGCAGGTTGGTCTGTTCGGCGATGCTGCGGATCACCTCCAGCACCGAACCGATCTGCTCGCTGTTGACCGCCAGTTCTTCAACCTCGGTCACCGCTTTGCTGACCTCATCGGCCAGTTGGTTGATGTCGCGGGTGCTGCGCTCGATGATCGACATACCGTCCTTGGCCGACTGATCGGCGCCTTTCGCCGCGTTGGCGGCGTTCGAGGCGCTGTTGGCCACGTCGTGGGCGGTGGCGCTCATTTCGTTGGAGGCGGTCGCAACCTGATCGATCTCGCGGAACTGCACCTGCATGCCTTCGCTGGTCTGGCGGGCGATTTCCGACGACTGATCGGCGGTGCCACGGGCCTCGGTGATGCTTTGTTTGATCTGGGCGATGGTCGGCTGCAGCTTGTCGAGGAAGCGGTTGAACCAGTTCACCAGCTCGCCGAGTTCATCCTTCTTGGTGTAGTTCAAGCGCTGGGTCAGGTCGCCTTCGCCGCTGGCGATGTTCTTCAACATCTCGGCGACGCTGTTGATCGGCCGGGTCACGCCCGAAGCGGTGAGCCAGATCAGCACCAGGCCGATCAGGCCGGCGATCACGGCCACCGCCAACGCGGTCATTACGCCGGTTTGCTGAGCGTCATCAAGCACCGCTTGCAGCTTGACCGAGTCGGCCAGCAGCACTTGTTTCGGCAGGTCGATGACCACGCCCCAGGCCCGGGAGTTGCCGATCGGGTCGACCGGGTACACGGCGCGGATCAGGTCGCCCTGTTCGAGAATCTTCGGTGTGCCGGCGCTCAGCAGTTGCAGGATGTCCTTGCCTTCGGCGCCCAGGGTTTCGGCGATGCCTTTGCCGACTTTGGTCGCGTCGGTGCTGTAGGCGCCGAGCACGCCGCTGCCGGAGACGATCAGCATGTGCCCGGCACCGTTGAACAGTTCGCGCTGGGAGCCCACGGCCGCCGCTTGCAGGGCGTCGAGGGCGATGTCGATGCCGACCACGCCGATGGCCTTGCCGTCCACCAGCAGCGGCACGGAAATGGTGGTCATGAGCATTTCCTTGGTGCCCACGGTGTCGGCGTACGGGTCGAGCAGGCAGGTGCGCTTGTTGTCGCGAGGGCAGGTGTACCAACTGTTGTAGGGTGTGCCGCTGACGCTGAGGGTGGTCTTGGTCATGTCTTCTTCGACCATGATCGTGTTCAGCGCAGAACCGGCGGCGCGACTCCAGTAAGTGGCGAAGCGCCCGGCTTCGTTGGACTGGCGCGCGGCGTCGTTGACGAACTCGCTGTCCTTGCCGTCCAGCCCGTTGGGTTCGAAGGCCAGCCAGATGCCGAGCACCTTGCTGTTGCGCTCGAACGCGGTTTTCAGGCTCAGGTTCAACTCTTCACGCAAGGCCCCGGCGTCCAGCGAACGCTTGGCGGCCATGACGCGCATGTCCTTGATCTGGTCGGCCAGTGCGGTGATCACCAGAAGGCTCTCGCCGAAGGTTTTCTGCACCTGTACCGCCTGTTCGGCCGCCTTGGCCTGCAGCAGGTTCTGCACGCTTGCGGTGAGCATCTTGCTGCTCGAATCGCTGACCAGTTCGTCGTTCTGGTTGGTCTGGTAGATGTTGATGCCGACGATCAGCGCAACCACGCCGAGCAGGCAGAGCCCGGACAGCAGGACGATTTTCAGGCGAATGGACAGGGAGTCGAACATGGGGTGTTCTCGCGAATGAATGAACTGTTGGCTACGGGGCACGTAATTGCCCGGTTCGCCAAATCCATTCAGCGCCATTCATTGCTCATCGGCGCGGGGCGAGGGTGCATGAGGCGCATGCCGACGAACGGTCGCGGCAAAACGTTTGCGCGGGCAAAAGCCCTGAAAAGAAGGAAAAAATCAGGAAATCTTCGGCAGCGATTCCGGGCGTGACCAGATCCACAGGTTGCCCAGGGTCATGCCGGCAATTGCGAGATAGACCGGCCAGCCGTGATCTAGCACCACCAGCATCAGGGTGGCGCACAGCAGCATGCTGACGGTGGCGCTGACCTTGGCCTTGCGGGCGATGATCTTGCCGTTGCGCCAGTTGCTCAGGATCGGCCCGAACAGCCGATGGTTTTCCAGCCAGGCACTCAGGCGCGGCGAACTGCGGGTCGCGGCCCAGGCGGCGAGCAGGATGAACTCGGTGGTCGGCAGGCCGGGCACGACGATGGCGATCAGGCCGATGCCGAGGCTGACGTAGGCGAGCAGGCCGAACAGCAGGCGGGCGAGTCGGGAGGAGGCGGGTTGGGGCATGGGCTCGAAGTGTGTGAGGCGAAACGGGGATTCTACAGATTTGCTCGGTTCCCATGTGGGAGCGAGCTTGCTCGCGATGGCGGTATATCAGTCGACATCTGCATTGAATGTCAGGTCGCAATCGCTAGCAGGCTAGCTCCCACAATGGGGAGTCGGTGTCGCTTCAGGCCGGTTCGGCTTCCGTGGCATAAGCCTGTTCCAGCAGCACGGTGAAGCGGTTGAACGCATCGATCGCGCCTTGCTCCACTTCAGCTTCTTCTTCGGCGCTGAATTGCAGCGAATCGAGGGTACGCACGAAGCTCTTCCAGCCTTCGGCGCGACCGCCTTCAGGCTCGCCCAGGTGACGGGCGCCGAAGGTTTCGCTCAGTTCCAGCGCGACGGCGCGTTTGATCAGGAACGCCGCGCCGAGCTTGGAACCCTCGGACACGAAGATCCAGCCCAGGGCGCGGGCCTTGCTCGGGTTTTTCACCGCACCGGCCACTGGCGCAGGCACTTCGGTGTCCAGGTCCGCAAGGTCGGCCTTGGCCGCTTCAGCGCGGCAGCGGGCCGGCAGGTCAGGGACGATGGCGGTCAGTTCGGCATCGTTGTACAGCGACACCAGTTCCGACTGGAACAGGTACTGCGCGACCACGAAGCGAGCGAAATTGGCGCGAGTCTCGAACGGCGCATGGGCTTTCACCAGCGCATCGAGCTTGCTGTGCGGCTCGTGAGTGATCTGGTTCAGGCGTTGCGAACGCAGGGCTTTTTCCGGGGTGCTCATGAGATGTCCTTGATAAAAGAGGCGCTTGATAACGAGACGAACGGGCAAGCGCGGGACAGTAAAAAAACCTCCCGGCGCGACAATGCACGCGCCGTGAGGTCATCCGGATCAGATATCCCAGACCAGGTTGATCGCGAAGTTGCGACCCGGCTGGGTCAGGCGATCAAGGTTGGCCGGTTGTGTCACCGACGCTTCGCCGACGCTGTCGTAACCGCGCACGTCATCCCACAACCAGTACTTCTTGTCGGTCAGGTTGTAGATGCCGCCGCTGACGGTGACGTCGTCGGTCACCTTGTAGTAGCCGGCCAGATCGAGAATGCCGAAACCCGGGGACTTGAATTGACTGCTGACACCGTCCGGCGACTTGAAGTTGGTGTCGTCGACGCGATCCTTTTTCTTCACCACGGTCCAGCTCAGCAGGCCGCCGTAGTTGTCCTGGTCATAACCCAGACCGAATACGCCGGTCAGCGGATTGACGCTGTTCAACGGCTCGCCGTTGTCGTTGTTGCGTCCGTAGGCGTAGGAAATCGAACCCTGGGTGTACAGACCTTGCGGCGCACCGAAGGAATCCAGGTTCAGACGACCCTTGACTTCGGCACCCTTGATGGTGGCGTGCTTGATGTTGCTGGACTGGAAGGTCAGCTCGCTGTAGCCCGGGGTGACGGCGTCTTCGTTGATGAAATCGCGGTACTTGTTATAGAACACTGCCACGTCGAACGAGCCTTGCTCGAAGTTGCCGCGCAGACCGGTTTCATAGCTTTTGCTCTTTTCCGGTTCCAGGTTCGGGTTCGGCGCCACGTTGTAGCCGGTGGTGCTGTTCTCGAAGCGGCCGTACAACGCTTTCGCGGTCGGGGTGCGGAAGCCTTCGGCGTACTGGCCGTACCAGGTGTAGTTGTCGGTCAGGGCGTAGGTCAGGCCGAATTTCGGCGAGACTTTATGCCAGGTCTTGTTTTCGTCGCTCACCGTGCCTTTGCCGTCGGCGGCCACGGTGTTGAGGAATTCCTGAGTGATGTGTGGCTTGAGCTGCGTGTAGTCGTAGCGCAGGCCCGGCAGGAAGGTCCATTTGTTCCAGCTGATCTGATCCTGGGCGAACAGGCTGTAGGTGTTGATGGTCGGGTCCGGGAAGTCGCTGGATTTCTTCAGCACGTCCGCCGCACTGGTGGCGCCGATGGCGGTGCAGCCGCGACCGACTGCCAGGCACTTGCCGTCGCCGCTGCGTGAACCGGTGACTTTCTGTTGCTTGATCGTGGTGCCGTAGGTCAGCACATGATCGGTGTCACCGATGGCGAATGCCTTGTCCAGTTGCGCATCGAACACCCATTGTTTTTCCTCGTAGATCGTGTCGCGGGTACGCAGCACTTTACGGGTCATCGGGTAGTAGAACTCTTCGGTGCTCTGGTCGGTCTTGGCGACCTGGTGGTTGAGGCTCCACTTCACGTTGTCGGCCAGCAGACTGTCGAGGGCGAAGCTGTGCTCCAGGCCGAAACGCTCGCGGGTGACGGTGTCGTTGCCGGTACGCCACTGATACATGCCGCCGGGCAGCATGCTGTTGGGGATCGTCGGAGCGCCATTGAAGAACGGGCCGCCGTAAGCACTTTTCTGATCGGTATCGCGATCATCCTTGTACTTTTCGTAGGTCAGGCCCAGACGCGAACCTTCGCTGTAGTTCCAGCCGATCTTGGCCAGCACGTTGGAGGCCTTCACGTCCTCCGGGTTGGCGGCAGTGCGGCCCAAGCCCGTACCGTTGTTGCTGCCGTAGGAATCGGTTTCATGACCGTCGCGCTGGCTGTAGTGCAGCAAACCGTCGAACTGCTCGGCGCGACCGGCGACGGTGGCAGATTTCAGCCAGCTGTCGTCGGCGGAGCTGTAACCGGTTTTCAGGCGGGCACCGACGTCTTGGCCGGGCTTGATGATGTCGTCCGGGTCGAGGGTGTAGTAGCTGACCGCGCCGCCGATGGCGTTGCTGCCGTACAGCACCGAGGCCGGGCCGCGAAGGATTTCCACGCGTTTGACGATTTCCGGATCGACGTAGTTGCGCTGGGTCTTGGCGTAAGGGCCGTTGAAGAAGCCGTCCGGCACTTCGACACCATCCACTTGAGTCAGGATGCGGTCACCGTCGATGCCGCGAATGTTGTAGCCGCTGATACCGCCGCGCTGACCGGCACCGCCGACGGACACGCCCGGCTCGTAGCGCACCAGATCCTTGATGGTATTGACGTTGTTGCGGTCCAGATCCTGACGCGTCTGCACGGTGACGGTGGCCGGTACGCTGTTGACCGATTGTTCCTGACGGGTGGCACTGATGGTCACCTGATCGAGGTTGAGCGCGCCGCTGTTGCTGCGCTTTTCCAGTACGACGTTGTTGTTGCTCAGCTTGCGGAAGCTCAGGTTGGTCCCCACCAACAGACGCTCCAGGGCTTTTTCCGGTGGCAGCGAACCGCGCACGCCCGGCGACGACACGCCTTTACCCAGTTCGGCCGGCAAACCGACCTGCCAGCCGGTGACGGCGGTGAACGCGTTGAGCGCCGACACCAGCGGTTGCTGGCTGATGGCGAACGAGTAATCGCCCATGTTGCGTGCCGGTTGCTCGGTGGCGGCCATCAACGGCGCGGTGCCGGCCATCAGGATGGCGGCGGTCAGCAACGACAGCACGCGGGAAGGGGAAGAAGTCTGGCGGGTAAGGCGTGAGGACATCGATAGCGCTCCGTGTCGCACGAATCTTTATAGGTGCTGATTCACGTCTGAAGATGCGAATCAATTGCATTGGCTATAACGAGACGAACGAGCTTTGACTATCGAGTAAAAATAATTCTCATTTAGTTCAGAATCACCAGCGCCGGGAATTCCTGAAGCTTGGCCGAGGTGATGTGAGCGAGCGAGCGCACCACGTCCAGCGGCTGGTCGAGACGGTAATTGCCGGTGACGGCGACATCGGCCAGATGTTCGTTGGTGTTGATGATGAAGCCCGGGTAGTAGCGGCGCAGTTCCGCCAACACCTGATTCAGCGGGCAGTTTTCGAAGATCAGCCGGCCCTGCACCCACGCCAGATCGGTGGCGGCGTCGACCTTGGCCGGGCGGTCGAAACCATTCGGGCCGATGCGGATGCTTTCTCCGGCGGACAGCCGCACTCGGGCATCGTCACGGGTCGCCCGCAGATCGACATCGCCGCGCTGTACCCGAACCTGCGCCACGCCGTCCAGATAGCGCACGGCGAACGCGGTGTCGCGCACGCTGGCCTTCACCGGCCCGGCGTCGATTTCCAGCGGCTGGCTGCGGTTGGCAGGAATCTCGAAAAACGCTTCGCCCTGATACAGTCGCGCAACGCGTTGGCGATCATTGATCGTGCTGGAGAAGGCGGAATTGGTGTTGAGCAGGACTTTCGAACCGTCCTCCAGCTGCAAACGTTGCCGCTCGCCGACCACGGTCAGGTGATCGGCCTGCAGACGCATCGGCAGGTTGCTGAAACTGAACAGACCGAGGATCAGCACCGCGGCGGTGGCCAGCGGTTTCCAGTGTGGGCGCAGGCGTGTGAGGACGGTGGCTTTCTTCGGTCTGGCCGCGAGGTCTTGCGCGCACTGGGCGATTTGCGGGCCATCCCAGATCGCCTGGGCCTTGGCGAACGCCTGGGCGTTCAACGGATCGGCCGCCAGCCAGGCATGAAACTGCCGGGTCTGCTCCTCGTCCGGGCTGCCGAGCACGATGAGCCAGTCCAGAGCCTGGTCCATTGCGTTGGCGGCGTCCTGCGCCGTGTCGGGCGAAGGAGGGCGGTGAGTGTCCGTCACGGTGTTTCCTCGGCAGTGTCTGTGCACGGCTGTTTTTTTAGTGAAGCGTAAAAGTCGGGCAAGGGTAACAAAGGCCGATGATCAGTGCAGGTGATCCTGGCTCTTACAGAAAAAACCTACAGCATCAGTCGCCATTCAAGCGCTCGGCGACACCGATGCAAATGGTCATGATCAGTTTGAGTTCTTTCTGCACCGTACTGAGGGACACGCTGAGTTCTTCGGCGATTTCCTGATAGCTGTGCCCGTGCAGGCGGCTGAGGATGAAGATTTGCTGCTGACGGGGGCTGAGTTCACCGAGGCTCACGTTCAGGCGCTCCAGCAATTGTTCGGCGTGGGCGGCGTCTTCGGCGCTGCTGGCGGGGGCGGCGACGCTGTGCACTACGTCCTGTGGTACGTCGTCGACCATGGTGCGTGAGTGAATCTTGCGCGCACGCAAGTGGTCCAGCGCCAGGTTGCGCGCGGTCTGGAAGACAAAGGGTTCAAGGTGATCGATGGCCCGTTCGCTCAGCGCCCGCGTGACGCGCAGGTAGGTTTCCTGCAACAGGTCTTCGGCGGTGCTGTGGTTGTTGACCATGCGTTCCAGCGTTCGCAGCAGTGAAGTGCGCTGGGCGAGGAAAACGTGATTGAACTGCGACTGACTCACGGGAGGACCTGATCCATTTCGAGCGAATGATAATGCTTATCATCCGCCCGAGTGGTCAAGTGTTGATTTGTCAAAGGTTGGTAAAGCCATTACCCGCTGACAAATCGGCGGCAGCGGTTTTATTCCGCGTTGCACAGCGCCAGGCAGTTATCGAGCATGCGGTTGGAGAAGCCCCACTCGTTGTCGTACCAGGCCAGCACTTTCAGCAGTTTGCCGCTGGATTTGGTGTGGTTGGCGTCGAAGATCGACGACAGCGGGTTGTGGTTGAAGTCGCTCGATACCAGCGGCAGGGTGTTGTAGCCGAGGATTTTCGAATGCTGGCTCGCGGCTTTCATCAGCGCGTTCACTTCATCGGCCGAGGCTTCGCGCTTCAGCTGCACGGTCAGGTCAACCAGCGACACATTGATCACCGGTACGCGCACGGCCATGCCGGTCAGCTTGCCTGCCAGTTCCGGCAACACCAGGCCCACGGCTTCGGCAGCGCCGGTCTTGCTCGGGATCATGTTCTGTGTGGCGGAACGGGCGCGGTACGGATCGGTGTGATAAACGTCGGTCAGGTTCTGGTCGTTGGTGTAGGCGTGAATCGTGGTCATCAGACCGCTTTCGATGCCCAATTCGCGGTGCAGCACCTGGGCCACCGGGGCCAGGCAGTTGGTGGTGCACGAGGCGTTGGAAATGATCTGGTGCGACTGGCGCAGGATGTCGTGGTTCACGCCATAGACGACAGTGGCGTCGGCACCCTTGGCCGGGGCCGAGATGATGACTTTGCGCGCACCGGCAGTAATATGCGCGGCGGCTTTGGCCCGGTCGGTGAACAGACCGGTGCATTCGAACACCACATCAATCTTTTCCGCCGCCCAGGGCAGCTCGGCCGGGTTGCGGATGGCGCTGACCGAAATACGGTCACCGTTGACGGTCAGACTCTCGTTGTCGTGCGCAACTTCAGCATCGAACGTGCCGTGAACGGTATCGTATTTGAGCAAGTGCGCATTGATCGCGCTGTCGCCCAGATCGTTGATGGCGACGATCTGCAAATCCTGTCGATAGCCTTGGGTATACAGTGCGCGCAGGACATTACGGCCGATGCGGCCAAAACCATTGATTGCGATTCGAAGAGTCATTGAACAGCGCCGCCGTCGTTTTGTTGTTGGAATTACAAGATTATTCGCATAAAAATAGAAAACAAGCCTTTTTAGTGGCAATATTTTGTTTTATCTACAACGAGTGACCTGAATCAACTGGTCCGAATGGTCAAGGAAACCGCCCGTCATCCCATGCGTGCGGGCGCTTTGGTCAGCATAGACAATCAGGTCGCCACATCCGTTAGCCTGGAGTTCTACACATGCATCCCCGCGTTCTTGAGGTCACCGAACGGCTTATCGCCCGCAGCCGCGCCACGCGTCAGGCTTACCTTGCACTCATTCGCGGCGCCGCAACCGACGGGCCGATGCGCGGCAAGCTGCAATGCGCCAACTTCGCCCATGGCGTGGCCGGGTGTGGCAGCGAAGACAAGCACAGCCTGCGGATGATGAACTCGGCGAACATCGCCATTGTTTCGTCTTATAACGACATGCTTTCGGCGCACCAGCCGTACGAAGTCTTCCCGGAGCAGATCAAGAACGCCCTGCGCGAAATCGGCTCGGTCGGCCAGTTCGCCGGCGGCACGCCTGCCATGTGCGACGGCGTGACCCAGGGCGAGCCGGGCATGGAGCTGAGCCTGCCGAGCCGCGAGGTGATCGCGATGTCCACGGCGGTGGCGCTGTCCCACAACATGTTCGACGGCGCGCTGATGCTCGGCATCTGCGACAAGATCGTGCCGGGGCTGATGATGGGCTCGCTGCGTTTCGGTCACCTGCCGACGATCTTCGTGCCGGGCGGGCCGATGGTCTCGGGGATTTCCAACAAGGAAAAAGCCGACGTGCGGCAGAAGTACGCCGAAGGCAAGGCGACCCGCGAAGAGCTGCTGGAATCGGAAATGAAGTCCTACCACAGTCCGGGCACCTGCACCTTCTACGGCACCGCCAACACCAACCAGTTGCTGATGGAAGTCATGGGCCTGCACTTGCCGGGCGCTTCTTTCGTCAACCCGAACACGCCGCTGCGCGAGGCCCTGACCCGCGAAGCCGCGCATCAGGTCACGCGCCTGACCAAACAGAACGGCAACTTCCTGCCGATCGGCGAAATCGTCGACGAGAAGGCGCTGGTCAACTCGATCGTCGCGTTGCACGCCACCGGCGGCTCGACCAACCACACCCTGCACATGCCGGCCATCGCCATGGCGGCGGGCATTCAACTGACCTGGCAGGACATGGCCGACCTCTCCGAAGTCGTGCCGACCCTGAGCCATGTCTATCCGAACGGCAAGGCCGACATCAACCACTTCCAGGCGGCGGGCGGCATGTCGTTCCTGATCCGCGAACTGCTGGAAGCCGGCCTGCTGCACGAAGACGTCAACACCGTGCTCGGCCACGGTTTGAGCCAGTACACCAAGGAACCATTCCTCGATAACGGCAAACTGGTGTGGCGCGAAGGCCCGACCGAGAGCCTCGACGAAAACATCCTGCGTCCGGTGGCCCGTGCGTTCTCGGCAGAGGGCGGCTTGCGGGTGATGGAAGGCAACCTCGGTCGCGGCGTGATGAAGGTGTCCGCCGTGGCGCTGGAAAACCAGATCGTCGAAGCACCGGCCATGGTGTTCCAGGATCAACAGGATCTGGCCGACGCTTTCAAGGCCGGTTTGCTGGAGAAGGATTTCGTCGCGGTGATGCGCTTCCAGGGCCCGCGTTCCAATGGCATGCCGGAACTGCACAAGATGACGCCGTTCCTCGGTGTGCTGCAGGATCGCGGCTTCAAGGTCGCGCTGGTGACTGACGGGCGCATGTCCGGCGCCTCGGGGAAAATCCCGGCGGCGATCCACGTCAGCCCCGAAGCTTATGTCGGCGGCGCTTTGGCTCGCGTGCAAGAGGGCGATATCATCCGCGTCGATGGCGTCAAAGGCACCCTGGAACTCAAGGTGGACGCCGCCGAATTCGCAGCGCGCGAACCCGCCAAAGGCCTGTTGGGCAACAACATCGGCAGCGGCCGCGAACTGTTTGGCTTCATGCGTTTGGCCTTCAGCTCGGCAGAGCAGGGCGCCAGCGCCTTCACTTCTGCCCTGGAGACGCTTAATTGAAACTGGCTTTGGTCGGTGACATCGGAGGCACCAACGCGCGATTCGCGTTGTGGAAAGATCAGCAGCTCGAATCGGTGCAGGTGCTGGCCACGGCCGACCATGCCAGCCCGGAAGAGGCGATCAGCCTCTATCTGAGCGGGCTCGGCCTGGCGCCGGGCGCCATCGGTTCGGTGTGCCTGTCGGTGGCAGGTCCTGTCAGCGGCGACGAATTCAAGTTCACCAACAACCACTGGCGCCTGAGCCGCAAGGCGTTCTGCCAGGCGTTGCAGGTCGAGCAGTTGCTGCTGGTCAACGACTTCTCCGCGATGGCGCTGGGCATGACCCGTTTGCAGCCCGGCGAATTCCGCGTGGTCTGCGAAGGCACGCCGGAGCCATTGCGTCCGGCAGTGGTGATCGGTCCGGGCACCGGCCTGGGCGTCGGCACCTTGCTCGATCTGGGCGAAGGCCGGTTTGCCGCGCTGCCGGGGGAGGGCGGTCACGTCGATCTGCCGCTGAGCAGCCCGCGTGAAACCCAGCTCTGGCAACACATCCACAACGAAATCGGCCACGTCAGTGCCGAGACCGCGTTGAGTGGCGGCGGCTTGCCTCGGGTGTACCGGGCGATCTGCGCGGTGGATGGCCACGAACCCAAACTCGACACGCCGGAAGCGATCACCGCAGCCGGCCTCGCCGGTGACCCGATTGCCCTGGAAGTGCTGGAGCAGTTCTGCTGCTGGCTCGGTCGTGTGGCCGGCAACAATGTGCTGACCACTGGCGGTCGTGGTGGGGTGTACATCGTGGGTGGCGTGATTCCGCGCTTTGCCGATTTCTTCCTCGAAAGCGGTTTCGCCCGCAGCTTCGCCGATAAGGGCTGCATGAGTGATTACTTCAAGGGGATTCCGGTATGGCTGGTGACGGCGCCTTACTCGGGTCTGGTCGGTGCAGGAGTCGCGCTCGAACAATCCGGTAAATGAACATTCCCACGCCGAGCGTGGGAACCCTCGGCACATCAGGCATAATCCGCCCAATTCCAACAACAAGGATGCCTTCGAAGTGAGTTCAGTCAACAAGTCGATTTTGTTGGTCGATGACGACCAGGAGATACGCGAGTTGCTGGAAACCTACCTGACCCGCGCGGGTTTTCAGGTACGGGCCACGGCCGACGGCGCCAGTTTCCGCCAGGCGCTGAACGAGGCGCCGAGCGATCTGGTGATCCTTGATGTGATGCTGCCCGATGAAGACGGCTTCAGCCTGTGCCGCTGGGTGCGCCAGCATCCGCGTCAGGCTCAGGTGCCGATCATCATGCTCACCGCCAGTTCCGACGAGGCCGATCGGGTGATCGGTCTGGAGCTGGGCGCCGACGACTACCTCGGCAAACCTTTTAGCCCCCGTGAGTTGCAAGCGCGAATCAAAGCCCTGTTGCGCCGTGCCCAGTTCGGTCAGGAACGCAGTGGCAGCGAGGTGCTGGCGTTCGATGAGTGGCGGCTGGACATGGTCAGCCATCGGCTGTTTCACACCGACGGCGAGGAAGTGATTCTGTCCGGCGCCGACTTCGCCCTGCTCAAGCTGTTCCTTGATCACCCCCAGGAAATCCTCGACCGCGACACCATCGGCAATGCCACCCGTGGCCGCGATCTGATGCCCCTCGATCGTATCGTCGACATGGCGGTCAGCCGCTTGCGCCAGCGTCTGCGCGACACCGAAAAACCGCCACGGCTGATCCGTACCGTGCGTGGTAGCGGCTACCAACTGGCAGCCAATGTGGTTGCCGGCAATGGTCACTGAGTTCCTGCGCAACACCGCGCGCAAAGTGCCGATGCCGCGTTCGCTGCTTGGGCGGATGCTGCTGCTGACGTTGCTCGCGGTGTTGTTCGCCCAGACGCTGTCCAGCGTGATCTGGGTTTCCCAACTGCGCGCGACCCAGCTCGAAGGCCTGGTCACCAGCGCCCGCAGCCTCGCCCATTCGATGACCGCCAGCGTCAGCTATTTCCGCTCGTTGCCGGTGGCTTACCGACCGTTGGTGCTCGATCAGTTGCGCAGCATGGGCGGCACCCGATTTGTGGTAACGCTGAACGACAAACCGCTGGGCATGGAAGTGTTGCCGGTTACACCGCGCAAGGCAGCGGTGCTTCAAGCCGTGGATGAAGTACTGCGTCAATCTCTGGGTCAGGACACCGACATTCTGGTGACCTTCGTCAGCCCCGATGACCTGCGGATCTTCAACGCCGGGTTGAAACTCGACGAGCTGCCACGCTCCTGGGCGCACTACGCGCTGACCCTGGAACCGGTGAATCCGCCGGTGCTGGTGACCCAGATCCAGTTGGCACCCGGTGAATGGCTGTACATCGCCTCGCTGTTGCCCGAGCCCTACACCAGTCTTGAAGAGCAGGGCCTGCCGACCCAGCAGGTTTGGTTCATCGTCTTCACCAGCGGTTTCCTGTTGCTGTTCATCGGTCTGCTGGTGCACTGGCAGAGCCGGCCACTCAAGCGTCTGGCGCGAGCGGCGCGGGACTTGTCGCTGGGTGCCGACGTCGAGCCGGTGGCCGAGGGCGGCGGCAGCGAAGTGGTGGAAGTGGGCCGCGCCTTCAACACCATGCGCGAGCGCATCAGCCGTTACCTGACCGAGCGCAGTCAGTTGTTCAGCGCGATTTCCCATGACCTGCGCACGCCGATCACCCGCCTGCGACTGCGGGTCGAACTGCTGGAAGACGAACAACTGCAAACCAAGTTCGGCCGTGATCTGGATGAGCTGGAGCTGCTGGTCAAAGGCGCGCTGCAATGCGTCAAAGACACCGACATCCACGAAAACATCGAGCCGGTGGATCTGAACCATGTGCTCGACTGTCTGGTGGAGCCGTATCTGGCGCCCAACGGCAATGGCCGCGTGACCCAGCAGGGACGGGCGCTGGCGGCGTATCCGGGCAAGCCATTGGCGTTGAAGCGCTGCATCGGCAACCTGATCGACAATGCGTTGAAGTACGGGCAGAACGCTCATCTGCATATCGATGATGACGAGAGTGCGTTCGTGCTGCATGTCGACGATGAAGGGCCGGGTGTGCCGGAACAGCGGCTGGAGCAGGTGTTCGAACCGCACTTTCGGTTGGCGGGGCAGCAGCAGGGGTATGGGCTTGGATTGGGGATTGCCCGCAATATTGCCCATAGTCACGGGGGGGAAGTGACGTTGCAGAATCTGCGTGAGGGTGGATTGCGCGTGACCCTGCAATTGCCGCGTTCGGCGGATTGATCTGAATGTCACCGGCCGGTGACAAAACCTGCCCCCTTCGTTACAAGCCAACACCGGCCCGTTGTTTAGACTGCCCGCAGTCATAACAACAAAAAAGGCCTTCCATGGATCACTTCAATCCGGGCTTCAGCAGTTGGCTGAACGCCCCTGCCCACCAGCAATGGCTCGCCGATGAAGGCCTGCGCCTGCTGGCATTTGCCAAGGCTTCGCGATTGCCCGAAGGTTTCGGCAATCTTGATGAGCGCGGCCAGCTCCAGGTCGGCGCGCAAGCCGAAACCATGAACACCGCCCGCATGACCCACAGCTTCGCCATGGCCCACATTCAGGGCCTGCCGGGATTCGCCGAGCTGGTCGATCACGGCATCCAGGCGTTGCGCGGCCCGTTGCGCGATGCGCTGCATGGCGGCTGGTTTGCCGTCGCCGAACACCGCGACGGCAACACCGGCAAGAACGCCTATCTGCATGCTTTCGTGGCCCTCGCGGCCAGTTCCGCCGTGGTCGCCCAGCGCCCCGGCGCGCAGGCGTTGCTGGATGACGCCATCGACATCATCGACACGTATTTCTGGAGCGAAGAAGAGGGCGCCGTGCGCGAATTCTTCAACCGTGACTGGCGTGAAGAAGAAGCCTATCGCGGCGCCAACAGCAACATGCACGCCACCGAAGCGTTTCTCGCGCTGGCCGATGTCACCGAAGACCCGCGCTGGCTGGTGCGTGCGCAGCGCATCGTCGAGCGGGTGATCCACGGTCACGCCGCTGCCAACGATTATCTGGTAATCGAGCATTTCGACCGAAACTGGCAGCCGCTGCGCGAATACAACCAAGACAATCCCGCTGACGGTTTCCGCCCGTACGGCACCACGCCGGGCCACGGTTTCGAGTGGGCGCGGCTGTTGCTGCACCTCGAAGCGGCGCGGGTCCAGGCCGGCATGCTCACGCCGGGCTGGCTGGCCACCGATGCGCAAAAGCTGTTCGAGAACAACTGCCGGCATGGCTGGGACGTCGATGGCGCCCCGGGCATCGTCTACACCCTCGACTGGGACAACAAGGCCGTGGTGCGCCATCGCCTGCACTGGACCCACGCCGAAGCCAGCGCCGCCGCCAGTGCCCTGCTCAAACGCACCGGCGATGCGCAGTACGAATCCTGGTACCGGCTATTCTGGGAATTCTGCGAAGCGAATTTCATCGACCGCTGCGACGGCAGCTGGCATCACGAACTCGATCCGCAGAACCGTCCAAGTGCCGATATCTGGGCGGGTAAACCGGATCTGTATCACGCCTGGCAGTCGGTGCTGATTCCGCGTCTGCCGCTGGCGCCGAGCATGGCGACTGCGCTGGCACAGTTGTCCCGGCCCGTTCCTGTGTAACCATGCGGTGACATTTGCGCGTCCCTTCGTTACCTGCGAGGGGAAACGTCCTGTTTAAACTCGTGTGCAGCGCAAGCACCAGACTTGCATGCATAACAACAAGAAAGGTACATCTCAGATGAATGCGATTTCTCGCCTCGCTACTGTCATTTCTGTCGCCTCCCTGTTCCCGCTCGCTGTGCTGCCCCTGAGTGTTTCCGCTGCCGAATCCAAAGGTTCGGTGGAAGTCGTGCATTGGTGGACGTCCGGTGGCGAAAAAGCCGCCGTCGATGTGCTCAAGGCACAAGTGGAAAAAGACGGTTTCACCTGGAAAGACGGCGCTGTCGCCGGTGGTGGCGGTGCGACTGCCATGACCGTGTTGAAAAGCCGTGCCGTCGCCGGCAACCCGCCGGGCGTAGCCCAGATCAAAGGCCCGGACATCCAGGAATGGGCGTCCACCGGTCTGCTCGACACTGACGTGCTGAAGGACGTTTCCAAGTCTGAGAAGTGGGACAGCCTGCTCGACAAGAAAGTCTCCGATACCGTGAAGTACGACGGTGATTACGTGGCCGTGCCGGTGAACATTCACCGTGTGAACTGGCTGTGGATCAACCCGGAAGTCTTCAAGAAAGCCGGTATCGCCAAAGCCCCGACCACCCTCGAAGAATTCTACGCCGCCGGCGACAAGCTGAAGGCTGCGGGCTTCATCCCACTGGCCCACGGCGGTCAGCCTTGGCAGGACAGCACCGTGTTCGAAGCGGTCGTGCTGTCGGTGATGGGCGTTGATGGTTACAAGAAAGCCCTGGTCGACCTGGATAACGCTGCCCTGACCGGTCCGGAAATGGTCAAGGCCCTGACCGAGCTGAAGAAAGTCGCGACCTACATGGACGTCGACGGCAAAGGCCAGGACTGGAACCTCGAAGCGGCCAAGGTCATCAACGGCAAGGCCGGCATGCAGATCATGGGTGACTGGGCCAAGTCCGAATGGACCGCCGCCAAGAAGGTCGCCGGCAAGGATTACGAGTGCGTAGCCTTCCCGGGCACCGACAAGGCGTTCACCTACAACATCGACTCGCTGGCCGTGTTCAAGCAGAAGGACGCGGGTACCGCGGCCGGTCAGCAGGACATCGCCAAAGTCGTGCTGGGTGAAAACTTCCAGAAAGTCTTCAGCATCAACAAGGGCTCGATCCCGGTGCGTAACGACATGCTCGCCGACATGGGCAAGTACGGTTTCGACTCCTGCGCCCAGACCGCTGCCAAGGACTTCCTGGCAGACGCCAAGACCGGCGGCCTGCAGCCGAGCATGGCGCACAACATGGCGACCACGCTGGCCGTACAGGGTGCGTTCTTCGATGTCGTGACTAACTTCATCAACGACCCGAAAGCCGACCCGGCCGATGCTGCGAAGAAACTCGGCACCGCCGTCAAGGCTGCCAAGTAACACCGGCGTAGAGCAGCTGCCAGCTTCAAGTCGCGCATCGGCTTGAGGCTGGGAGCTTGCAGCGGTCCTTCATCTTTTTTACTGGATCTTCCCATGAGTTCTGTTGCTGTGTTCAGCAAGGCCTCGCCGTTCGACGCATTGCAGCGCTGGCTACCGAAACTGGTGCTGGCGCCGAGCATGTTCATCGTTCTGGTGGGCTTCTATGGCTATATCCTCTGGACGTTTGTCCTGTCGTTCACCACGTCGACCTTCCTGCCGAACTACAAGTGGGCAGGCCTGGCGCAATACGCGCGGCTGTTCGACAACGACCGCTGGTGGGTGGCGAGCAAGAACCTGGCCGTGTTCGGCGGCATGTTCATCGCCATCACCCTGGTGATCGGCGTGACGCTGGCGATTTTCCTCGACCAGAAAATCCGTCGCGAAGGCTTTATCCGCACCATTTACCTGTACCCGATGGCGCTCTCGATGATCGTCACCGGTACCGCGTGGAAATGGCTGCTCAACCCGGGCATGGGCCTGGACAAATTGCTGCGGGACTGGGGCTGGGAAGGCTTCCGTCTCGACTGGCTGATCGACCCGGATCGCGTGGTGTATTGCCTGGTGATCGCGGCGGTCTGGCAAGCTTCGGGCTTCATCATGGCGATGTTCCTCGCCGGTCTGCGTGGCGTTGATCAATCGATCATCCGCGCCGCCCAGATCGACGGCGCGAGCATGCCGCGCATCTACTGGAAAGTGGTGCTGCCAAGCCTGCGTCCGGTGTTCTTCAGTGCGGTGATGATCCTGGCGCACATCGCGATCAAGAGCTTCGACCTGGTAGCGGCCATGACGGCCGGCGGCCCGGGTTATTCCTCCGACCTGCCGGCGATGTTCATGTATTCGTTCACGTTCAGCCGTGGGCAGATGGGCATGGGCTCGGCCAGTGCGATTCTTATGCTCGGTGCGATCCTCGCGATCATCGTGCCTTACCTGTACTCCGAGCTGAGGACCAAGCGTCATGACTAGTCTCGCCTCCAAACCGGCCATCAGCCTGAGTCGCATCGCGATCTACGCGGTGCTGATCCTAGCGGTCCTGCTGTATCTGGTGCCGCTGGTGGTCATGCTGTTGACCAGCTTCAAGACCCCGGAAGACATCTCCACCGGCAACCTGCTGAGCTGGCCGACCGTGGTCAGCGGCATCGGCTGGGTGAAAGCCTGGGCCACCGTTGACGGCTACTTCTGGAACTCGATCAAGATCACCGTTCCGGCCGTGATCATCTCCACCGCCATCGGTGCGTTGAACGGCTACGTGCTGTCGTTCTGGCGCTTCAAGGGTTCGCAGCTGTTCTTTGGCCTGTTGCTGTTCGGCTGCTTCCTGCCGTTCCAGACCGTGCTGCTGCCGGCGTCGTTCACCCTCGGCAAGATGGGCCTGGCGAGCACCACCACCGGCCTTGTGTTCGTGCACGTGGTCTATGGCCTGGCGTTCACCACGCTGTTTTTCCGTAACTACTACGTGAGCATTCCGGATGCGCTGATCAAGGCCGCACGCCTGGACGGTGCAGGGTTCTTCACGATCTTCCGCCGGATCATTCTGCCGATGTCCACCCCGATCATCATGGTCTGCCTGATCTGGCAGTTCACCCAGATCTGGAACGACTTCCTGTTCGGCGTGGTGTTCTCCAGCGGTGATTCGCAACCGATCACGGTGGCGCTGAACAACCTGGTCAACACCAGCACCGGGGCCAAGGAATACAACGTGGACATGGCGGCGGCGATGATCGCCGGGCTGCCGACCCTGCTGGTCTATGTGGTCGCAGGCAAGTATTTCGTGCGCGGGCTGACGGCCGGCGCAGTCAAGGGGTAATCATGGCTACGCTCGAACTTCGCAATGTAAACAAGACCTACGGTGCCGGTCTGCCGGACACCCTGAAGAACATCGAACTGTCGATCAAGGACGGTGAGTTCCTGATCCTTGTCGGGCCGTCGGGCTGCGGCAAGTCGACCCTGATGAACTGCATCGCCGGCCTGGAAACCATCACCGGCGGCGCGATCATGATCGGTGACCAGGATGTCAGCGGCATGAGCCCGAAAGATCGCGACATCGCCATGGTGTTCCAGTCCTACGCGCTGTACCCGACCATGAGCGTGCGCGAGAACATCGAGTTCGGTCTGAAGATCCGCAAGATGAGCCAGTCGGCCATCGACGAGGAAGTCGCTCGCGTCGCCAAACTGCTGCAGATCGAGCACCTGCTCAATCGCAAGCCGGGCCAGCTCTCCGGTGGTCAGCAACAGCGTGTCGCCATGGGCCGTGCCCTGGCGCGCCGACCGAAGATTTATCTGTTCGACGAACCGCTGTCCAACCTCGACGCCAAGCTGCGCGTCGAGATGCGCACCGAAATGAAACTGATGCACCAGCGCCTGAAAACCACCACGGTCTACGTGACCCACGACCAGATCGAAGCGATGACCCTGGGCGACAAGGTGGCGGTGATGAAGGACGGCATCATCCAGCAGTTCGGTACGCCGAAAGAGATCTACAACGACCCGGCCAACCTGTTCGTGGCGAGCTTCATCGGTTCGCCGCCGATGAACTTCATCCCGCTGCGCCTGCAACGCAAGGACGGCCGTCTGGTGGCGCTGCTCGACAGCGGCCAGGCCCGTTGCGAGCTGCCGATGGCGATGCAGGACGCCGGTCTCGAAGACCGCGAAGTGATCCTCGGCCTGCGCCCTGAGCAGATCGCGCTGGCCAACGGCGAGGGCAACGGCCTGCCAAGCATCAAGGCTGAAGTGCAGGTCACCGAGCCGACCGGTCCGGACACCCTGGTGTTCGTCAACCTCAACGACACCAAGGTCTGCTGCCGACTGGCGCCGGACGTGGCGCCGCAGGTGGGCGAAACCCTGACCCTGCAATTCGATCCGTCGAAAGTGTTGCTGTTCGACGCCAAGAGCGGCGAGCGTCTGGGTGTGGCGGGGCTGCCGAAGACCGAAGCGCACAGCGCCAATGTCGCTCAGTTCAAGGGTCGGTAAGAAATCAATGCGGGAGTGGGCACGTCCATTTCCGCAGGGGATGTAAACCGCGTTGGAAAAAAACAGTTAATAACAATAAAGACGAGGATGTAGGGATGAAAAAGAAACACGTCAATGCCCGGTTGATCTGCCAAGTGTCAGCCGCGGCCGCATTGGTCATGGCCGGCAATGCCATGGCCGCCGATGCATTCAGCTCCGATTCCAAATGGATGACGGGCGACTGGGGTGGTGAGCGGACCAAGCTGATCGAGCAAGGCATCGACATCAAGGCCGACTACGTCGGTGAGATGGGCGCCAACCTGCATGGCGGCTACAACGACGACAAGACCGGCCGCTACAGCGACCAGTTCGGTCTGGGCGTGGCGCTGGACCTGCAAAAACTCTGGGGCTGGGACAACACTCAGGCCAAGATCCAGCTGACCAACCGTAACGGTCAGAACATCTCCAACGACCGCGTTGGCGATCCGCGTGCCGGCACCCTGTCTTCCTCGCAGGAAGTCTACGGTCGTGGCCACATGGTGCGTCTGACTCAACTGTGGATTCAGCACCAGTTCTTCGACAACAAGCTCGACGTCAAGGCCGGTTACTTCGGTGAAGGCGAAGACTTCAACACCTTCCCGTGCGAATTCCAGAACCTGGCGTTCTGCGGCTCGCAAGTCGGCAACTGGGCGACCAACATCTGGTACAACTGGCCCGTCAGCCAGGCCGCGATCCGTGTGAAGTACAACATCAACGACGAGCTCTACGCGCAGATCGGCGCGTACAACCAGAACCCGTCGCAGCTGGAACACGGCAACGGCTTCAAGCTCAGCGGCAGCGGCACCGCCGGTACCGTGCTGCCGGTCGAGCTGGTCTGGTCGCCGAAGGTCAACAGCCTGCCGGGCGAATACCGCGTCGGTTACTACAAGAGCACCGCTGATGCCGCAGACGTCCGCGAAGACATCAACGGCAACGACGCAGCAACCACCGGCAACGCCTACCGCACCCACAGCAGCAAGCACGGCTACTGGTTCGTTGCGCAACAGCAACTCACCAGCCACAACGGCGACGCTTCCCGTGGTCTGAACATCGCGGCCAACGCCACGTTCCACGACAAGGACACCAACTTCATCGACAACTATCAGTCGGTGATGTTTGTCTACAAAGGCCCGTTCGACGCCCGTCCGAAGGATGACGTCGGCATCGGTGCGGCGCGTATCCACGTCAACGACGATGTGAAGAAAAACGCCGAATTGCTGAACGCGTCCAACGGTGTTTCGGACTACGACAATCCGGTCTTCTCGCCGATTCGCGAGACCGAATACAACTACGAGATCAACTACGGCTTCCACGTCACCAACTGGCTGACCGTGCGTCCGAACCTGCAATACATCACTCACCCGGGTGGTGTGGATCAAGTGGACAACGCTTTGGTCGCTGGCCTGAAAATTCAGTCTACGTTCTGACGCGTCTGCGATAAGCTCCTCTCTATGTGCGCATATTTGCGGACAGCCCAGGCTGTCCGCTTTTTTTTGGAAAGGGGTGTCGCAGCCCATGAAAGTTGAATCTGGAACCGTGGCCCATGCATGAGCATCCGCTGCAACGCTTCTTCAAATCCTTGCGCGAACGACCGGTGTTCGCCTGGGAGCGCTATCAGATGCGCGATGTGCTGGTGATCGACCATCCGCTGTGTCAGGCGGTGTTCAGTCGTCAGGGTGCGCAGTTGCTGCACTTTCAACCGCGCGGGCAAAAACCGTGGCTGTGGTGTGCGGCGAAGTGGCCGCACGTCGGCGCAATCCGTGGCGGTGTGCCGGTTTGCTGGCCGTGGTATGGCCGCCATCCGAGCGAAAACGCGTGGCCGTCCCACGGCTGGGCGCGACTGCTGGACTGGAAACTGCTCGACAGCAGCACCGGCGACGACGGCGTGCGCCTGCACTGGCAATTGCAGCTGTGCGATTGGCAAGTGGACTTGCACGCGCACCTGGGCGAGCGCATGGAATTACGTCTGAGCACCGAGCATCAGGACGACATGCCGTGCCAGTTGAGCCAGGCTTTGCACGCTTACTGGCGTATTGGCGATGTGAGTGAGATAGCGCTGTCTGGGCTCGAAGGAGCGCAGGGTTACGACCAGTTGAACCGTGAAGTCTGTCAGCAGGAAGGCGAGTTGCGGGTCGACGGCGGCTGTCAGCGCGTGTTCCAGCACGACGGCGAATTACAGCTCAAGGATCACGCCTGGCAGCGCGAGCTGTGCATCGATACCGGTGAGAGTGCGGACACGGTGGTTTGGCACCCGGGCGCGCGGCCGTTGCTGGGCGTGACCTGGGATGAGATCTCGGAATTTGTCTGTGTTGAAGCGGCGGCGGGGGGCACCGACAGCCTGCATCTGGCGCCGGGGGAGAAGGCGCATTTGAGTTTGCAGGCTTGGGCTGCTGCTTAGTCATTACTCCCACGCGCTAGCGTGGGAGTAATCAGCGCGAACTAGTTGAACTCGTCACCCACCGGATATCGGCTCGCATTCAAGCTCTCTTTGATCTTGCGCAGATGCGGCTGGAAATCCACCCCGCGACGCAAGGTCATCCCCGTCGCCAGCACATCCAGCACCGTCAACTGAATGATCCGCGAGGTCATCGGCATATAGATGTCAGTGTCTTCCGGCAGCGGAATGTTCAGGCTCAGGGTGCTGGCCTTGGCCAGTGGCGAGTTCTCGGCGGTCAGGCCCAGTACCGAAGCGCCGTTCTCCCGGGCGATGCGCGCCACTTCTACCAGCTCGCGGGTGCGGCCGGTATAGGAAATGATCACGAACAGCTCGCCGGTGTGCGCCACCGACGCAATCATCCGTTGCATCAGCACATCGGCGTGGGCGGTGACCGCCAGGTTGAAGCGGAAGAACTTGTGCTGCGCGTCCAGTGCCACCGGGGCCGAGGCGCCGAGGCCGAAGAAGTGGATCTGCCGGGCCTGGATCAACAGGTCGACGGCGCGGCTGATCAGGTTCGGGTCCAGCGCCTGGCAGGCGCTGTCCAGCGAGGCGATGGCGCTGCCGAAAATCTTCTGGGTGTAGGCCTCGGGATTGTCGTCGGCTTCCACCGCGCGGCTGACGTAAGCCGCGCCGCTGGCCAGGCTCTGGGCCAGTTGCAGCTTGAGTTCGGGGTAGCCGCTGACGCCGAACGAACGGCAGAAGCGGTTGACCGTCGGTTCACTGACCGAGGCGGCCTGGGCGAGGGCGGCGATACTGAAGCGGGTGGCCTGCTGTGGGTTGAGCAGGATCACTTCGGCGACTTTGCGTTCGGCCTTGTTCAGCTCTTCAAGGCGACTCTGGATCTGTTCCAGTAAATTTCGCACGCGGTCCATAAGAATTCCTAGATTCACCGGCGCCGATAAGCGCGCGGCTATGCAAATTGGGCCTTTGATGTGGCCCGTGACGGTGGCCTATCCTACTGATGGCTCCGACCGACCACCACTCGGAATCTGTATTTTGCGAAAATGTTGTGGTTATTACTACATTTTCCCTTGAGTGATGCCTTGAAAAAAGGTATTTGTAGCTTAACTTGATAAAAGAACAAACATCATGCCTTCGATTACGGTAGAACCGTGCACCTTCGCCTTGTTCGGCGCCCTGGGCGATCTGGCCCTGCGCAAGCTGTTTCCTGCCCTTTATCACCTGGATGGCGCCGGCCTGCTGCACGAGGACACGCGTATTATCGCGCTGGCCCGTGAAGAAGGCACCGAGCAGCAGCACATGGCATTCATTGCCGCCGAACTGCGCCGCTACGTGGGCAAGGAACTGGACGAGGCAGTGGCCGAGCGCTTTCTGGCGCGCCTGACCTACCTGCACGTCGACTTCCTCAAGGCTGAAGATTACGCGGCGCTGGCCGATCTGGCCGGCACCAAACAACGCATGATTGCCTACTTCGCCACCCCGGCGGCGGTGTACGGCGCGATCTGCGAGAACCTGGCGAAGGTCGGTCTGGCGGAAAACACCCGTGTGGTGCTGGAAAAACCGATCGGCTCGGACCTCGAATCTTCGCGCAAGGTCAACGACGCCGTGGCGCAGTTCTTCCCGGAGAACCGCACCTACCGCATCGACCACTACCTGGGCAAAGAGACGGTGCAAAACCTGATCGCCCTGCGTTTTGCCAACAGCCTGTTCGAAACCCAGTGGAACCAGCATTACATCTCCCACGTGGAAATCACCGTGGCCGAGAAGGTCGGCATCGAAGGCCGCTGGGGTTATTTCGACAAGGCTGGCCAGCTGCGCGACATGATCCAGAACCACCTGTTGCAACTGCTTTGCCTGATCGCCATGGACCCGCCGGCCGACCTGTCCGCCGACAGCATCCGTGACGAAAAAGTGAAAGTGCTCAAGGCCCTGGCGCCGATCAGCCCGGAAGGCCTGACCACTCAGGTAGTGCGCGGTCAGTACATTGCCGGCCACAGCGAAGGCAAGTCCGTACCGGGCTACCTTGAAGAGCCGAATTCCAACACCCAGAGCGACACCGAAACCTTCGTCGCACTGCGTGCCGACATCCGCAACTGGCGCTGGGCCGGCGTGCCGTTCTACCTGCGTACCGGCAAGCGCATGCCGCAGAAACTGTCGCAGATCGTCATCCACTTCAAGGAACCGTCGCACTACATCTTCGCCCCGGAGCAGCGCCTGCAGATCAGCAACAAACTGATCATCCGCCTGCAACCGGACGAAGGCATTTCACTGCGAGTGATGACCAAGGATCAAGGCCTGGACAAGGGCATGCAGCTGCGCAGCGGCCCGTTGCAACTGAATTTCTCTGACACCTGGCGCAGCGCGCGGATACCCGACGCCTACGAGCGGTTGTTGCTGGAAGTGATGAACGGCAATCAGAACCTGTTTGTCCGTAAAGATGAAATCGAAGCCGCGTGGAAGTGGTGTGACCAGCTGATCGCCGGGTGGAAAAAGTCCGGTGATGCGCCCAAGCCGTATGCGGCCGGGTCGTGGGGGCCGATGAGCTCCATTGCATTGATCACGCGGGACGGGAGGTCGTGGTATGGCGATATCTGATGTGAAACTGCCCGCGGGCGTGAATGCCCATGAATTCAAGAGCCCGGTATTGCTCGCCGAAGGTCTGGCGCTGAATGTCGCCAAGCAATTGAGCGACGCACTGGCGGCGCGCGGCAACGCGGTGCTGGTGGTGTCCGGCGGTCGCAGCCCGGTGGCATTTTTCCAGCACCTGGCCAAGCAGGAGCTGGACTGGTCGAAGGTCGTCGTGACCCTGGCCGACGAGCGCTGGGTGCCGGTCGAGCACGCCGACAGCAATGCCGGTCTGCTCAAGCAGTATCTGCTCAAGGGCCCGGCGGCCAAGGCGCAGTTCCTCAGCCTTTACAGCGCGGCGGCCAACGTCGAGCAGGCTGCTGAAAACGCTGACCGCTTGCTTGCTGAATTGCCGGCCATCGATGTGCTGGTGCTGGGCATGGGCGATGACGGCCATACCGCGTCGCTGTTTCCGGACAGCCCGAACCTGGCTGAAGCCCTGCAAGCCGATGGCACCCGTCGTTGCTGGCCGATGCTGGCGCCGAGCGTGCCGCGTCAACGCCTGACCATGAGCCGGGCGCTGCTGGCTTCGGCGAAGCACAAGATTCTGTCGATTTCCGGTCAGTCGAAACTGACCACCCTGAATGCCGCACTGGCATCCAACGACGTCGCCGCCATGCCGGTTCGCGCGTTTCTGCAACCTACGTTAGAGATTTACTGGTGCCCATGAGCCAAGGAACAGCCGCTATGACAACCCCATCCCCGACCGTTTCCATGGCGGACAAAGTTGCCCTGATCGACAGCCTCTGCGCCAAGGCGCGGATCCTGCCGGTGATCACCATCGCCCGTGAACAGGATGTGCTGCCGCTGGCCGACGCCCTGGCCGCCGGTGGTCTGACCGCGCTGGAAGTGACCCTGCGTTCGCAGTTCGGCCTCAAGGCGATCCAAATCCTGCGCGAGCAGCGTCCGGAACTGGTGACCGGTGCCGGCACCGTGCTCGACCGCAACATGCTGGCCGCGGCCGAAGCGGCCGGTTCGCAATTCATCGTCACCCCGGGCATCACCCGTGACCTGCTGGAAGCCAGCGTTGAAAGCCCGATCCCGCTGCTGCCGGGCATCAGCAACGCCTCCGGCATCATGGAAGGCTATGGCCTGGGTTATCGCCGCTTCAAGTTGTTCCCCGCTGAAGTCAGCGGCGGCGTGGCGGCGATCAAGGCCCTCGGCGGCCCGTTCGGCGAAGTGAAATTCTGCCCGACCGGCGGCGTGGGTCCTGCCAACATCAAGAGCTACATGGCGCTGAAAAACGTCATGTGCGTGGGCGGTAGCTGGATGCTTGATCCGGAGTGGATCAAGAACGGCGACTGGGCCCGCATCCAGGAATGCACCGCCGAGGCTTTGGCGCTGCTGGACTGATCGCTTCACCCGACACTTCGTTGTGTGTTCTACGGCTTTAACGGTGCGCTTGGTCGGTGCACCGTTTTTTTTTGCCCGCAAAAACCTTCGTTATCTCGCGATACATAGTTACCGCATCTGCCTTTGCGTGTGGCGTTAACCTGCGTTCATCTTATGGAAGAGAGAACGCCTCATGGATAACCAGCCTTCAGCTCCATCGGTATATCAACTGGCCCCCGAGCAAGTCGCCGGGCCGTATTTTCGCAATCCAAAACTGCTGCGCCGCAACATCAGCGAAGGTGCCGAGGGCCTGCCTTTGCTGTTGCGCCTGACCATCGTCGATGCCATGACCGCCGAACCGGTCAGCGGTGCACTGGTGGATATCTGGCACTGCAACGCGCGTGGTGCCTATTCCGGGTGGAGCCGGGTCAACCCGGATCAGGAAGTCGACGTTGAAGACATCGGCTCGATCCCGCGAACCGACGACGACACCTACCTGCGCGGCGGCCAGTTCAGTGATCACAAGGGCAGGGTGCGTTTCACCACGATCTATCCGGGGTTTTATGCCGGGCGTGCCTTGCACATTCACGTGGCGGTGCGCATCGTTGCCGGCAACGAATACCTCGATGAGCGCAATGTGGCCTGGGTCGGACAGCTGTACTTTCCTGAGGTGGTTTCTCGCGGGGTGCTCAACGCCAAGGCTTATCGTGGGCGGGCGTCCTCACCGCTGAACAATTGCCAGGACCACTACTACACCCGGATGGGCGGGGAGGCCTCGACGCTGACGGTCTGGCCAATCGGCCGTGACTCCCACGAGGACGGTTACTTCGGCCACCTCACGATCGGCATCGACACCTTTGCGGTGTCGTCGCAGATCAAGCCCGAGGATTTCGACAAGTACACGGTTTAACGCAATTCATTGAGCGCCAGAACCAGCGACTGAATCTCCGCCGCCGTGGTGGTCAACGACGGCGTGATACGGATGCACGGCCCGCAGGCCGCGCCGTTGCGCACCACGGTGAACAGGTTGTAGTCGTTGAGCAGGCGCTCGACCATCGCCTGCTGGTCGGCATGCCGGGTAAAGCGCATCGAGGTGATGCCGCAATACAGACGCGGATCGTCCGGGGTCGTGACCTCTATGCCCGGCAGGTTGCGCACGGCGCTGACCCACAGGTTGCGCAGGTAATTGACCCGTGCGCCCTTGGCCGCTGCACCACCGAGTGCACGGTGTTCCTCGAACACCAGCGGCAAGGTCATCAGCGCCGGAATGTTCGGCGTGCTGTAGGGCGTGCGCGAGCGAATGTCGTTGAGCGGGAAATGCATCTCGCCCATGTCCGGGTCGATGTCGGCCAGGCGTTGGGGGGCGATATACAAAAAGCCCAGGGTCAGCGGCGAGCCGATCCATTTGTGCAGGTTGTACCCGGCGAAGGCGATGCCCAGTGCTTCCAGATCGAACTCGAGCTGGCCGAGGGCGTGGGCGCCATCGAGGATGATGTCGACGCCGTGCTCCTTGGCCAGTGCAGCGATGGCTTGCACCGGCATCACCAGTCCGGTGCGGTGGGTGACGTGGGTCAGCGCCATCAGCTTGAGCTTTGGATGGCGAATGAAAGTTTCGCGGTAAGTCGCCAGCAGACTGTCGAAGCTGGCCGGGTGCGTGTGCTCGATCTCGATCACCTCGACCCCGCGATGGCGGGCCAGCCAGCGCATCGCGCCCTTGACCGTGTCGTATTCCAGATCGCAGAGCAGCACCTGATCGCCAGGCTCCAGCCGGTTGTAGTTGCGGATCAGCGACTGCAGGCCGGCGGTGGCGTTCTGGGTGAAAGCGACGCTTTGCGCACGCACGCCGATCAGCTCGGCCAGTTGCGCGCGGATGTCGAGGCTGTCGTGCTGTTCGAAGCGTTGGCGCACATAGATCGAGTTGCTGTTGTTGATCTGTTCGATATGGCGCTGATAGTCCTCGACCACGGTGCGCGACATGCGTCCGAAGTAGCCGTTTTCCAGGTTCACGGGGCCGGGATGGCGGTCGTAACGGTCGGCGAAGGTTTGCCAGAAGGCTTCATCTCGGGCGCGGCGGGTGTTATCGGGCATGGTCGATTCGACTCGGATCAGGGTAACGCCTCAGTGGCGCGGGGCGGGTTTGCCATGTTTGGCGCGCAACGGTTCAAGCAGCTCCGACAGGCCGTTGTGATCGATTTCCTGCATGAGCGCCAGCAGGCCGCCGAGTTCGCCGTGGGGGAACCCTTCCCGGGCGAACCAGTTCAGGTACGGGCCGGGGAGGTCGGCAATGATCCGTCCCTTGTACTTGCCGAAGGGCATTTCGCGGGTAATCAGCAGTTCGAGTTTTTCGGGGTTCATCGTTGAAATCGTCTGGCTTTGAAAACACTTTGGAAAATACAGGCATTCTGCATGCAGGCCAAATGACAGATCATGCAAATAACAGGCATACAGATTTCCGTTTTATTTGTATTTCATTGAAAAATAACAATTAAATTCTTTAGTGGAAGCTGGCATGACCACTGCAACACTCCTTGCATCTTTCACCCACGCAAGGAATTGAAAAATGACTGACATGAATAAAGAAGCCATCTCCGTCCTCAACGACCTGATCGAAACCAGCAAGGACGGTCAGGAAGGGTTCAAGACCTGCGCTGAAGACATCAAGCACCCGGAACTGAAAACCCTGTTCGTGAAACGCTCCGCCGACTGCGCTACGGCTGCAGCCGAGTTGCAGGCGACCGTGCGCTCGATGGGTGGCGATCCGGAAACCTCGACCAGTGTCAGCGGTGACCTGCACCGTCGCTGGGTCGACGTCAAAGCCATGTTCACCGGCAAGGACGAAGAGGCCGTGCTCAACGAAGCCGAGCGCGGTGAAGACCACGCCTTGAAGGCTTATCGTGAAGCGATCGAGAAGATCAACAAGCACAACCTGGTCGGCATTCGTGATCTGGTCGAGCGCCAGTACCACGGCGTGCAACGCAATCACGATCAGGTGAAAGCGCTGCGCAATCAGGCGCGTGCCCGCTCGTAAGCGATCAACGCCCACAAAAAACGCCAGCTAGTCTGGCGTTTTTTATGTCGAGGACAATCAGCCGATGCTGATGGCCGGCAAGGTCGGCAGGGTAACGGTCTGTTGCTTGCGCGGCGCCAGGATCTCCGCCTCGCCGTCCACCACCAGCTCATCGCGCTGGTTGAACACGCGAGTGGCAATACGCACGCGGAATTTCGGCAGTTTCTCGAGGATTTCCAGGCGCACGGTCAGGGTGTCGCCGATCTTCACCGGTTTCTGGAAGCTCATTTGCTGACCGATATAAATGGTGCCCGGCCCAGGCAACTCGCACGCCACGGCCGCACTGATCAGCGCACCGCTGAACATGCCGTGGGCGATGCGTTCCTTGAACATGCTGGCGGCGGCGAACTCGGCGTCCAGGTGCACCGGGTTGTGATCGCCGGACATCGCGGCGAACAGCTGAATGTCGCGCTCTTCGACAGTCTTGCTGTAGCTGGCGGTCTGGCCGACTTCGAGGGCTTCGTAAGGGATGTTGGTAACCTGGGTCATCGGTATCGGTTCCTGTGACGGATTAAATGAATCCACAAAAAATTATTCGCTGCGGTGTGGGCGGGGATGGCTCAGCGCCTGGTCGATCCAGGCCAGCACATCGGCGGTCACTTCGTCGCGGTTGGTCTCATTGAACAATTCGTGCCGCGCCTGCGGGTAGATCTTCAGTTGCAGGTTCTGGCTGCCGGCCGAGCGCAAGGCATTGGCCAGATCAGTCAGACGCTTGCCCTCACTCACCGGATCACATTCGCCGCCAATCACCAGCAACGGCAGGCCCGGGTCGATCTGGGCGAGATTGGACGCTTTGCTGATTTGCTGCAACCCGCCGAGCAGGTCGATCCATAGCTGGTTGGTGCAGCGAAAGCCGCACAGCGGATCTGTGGCGTACTTGTCGACTTCAGCCGGATCGCGACTCAGCCAGTCAAACGCGGTGCGTGCCGGTTTGAACTTGTTGTTGAACGAGCCGAACGACAGCCATTCGATCAGCGCACTGCGACCCTTGGCGCCCTGACGCAATTTTTCGAACCGGGCGATCTGCCGGGCCGCGCGGTACAGCGCAACCGGCTGGAAATTCGAGCCGCTGAGAATCGCGCCGTGCAGGCTGGCGCTGTGATGCAGCAGATAAGCCTGCGCGATGTAGCTGCCCATACTGTGCCCGAGCAGCACGATCGGCACGCTCGGATGACGCTGGCCCAGGAACTGGTTGAGGCTCGCGAGATCACCGACCACCTTGCACCAGCCATCGTCGTCGGCGAAATGCCCGAGCGTCCCATGATCGGCGGTTTTGCCATGACCGCGTTGATCGGGCGCATACACACCGTAGCCTTCGGCACAGAACGATTCGGCCAGTCGCGCATACCGAGCGCTGTGCTCGGCCATGCCGTGGGCCAGCAGAATCACCGCCTTCAGCGGCGCGTTCGGCAGCCACTGGTTGACGAAGAGGCGGCTGCGGTCACTCGCGTCCAGCCAGAAAGTGTCGTGGATCATGGCGATTCCTTTTGCGGCATGCTTTTGTTGCAGGGGATTGCAGAGATTGCATTGTATAGCGCGTCCGATCAGCTCACGCCACGGCAGGAAGATTCACACGATCAATGAGGACGCTGCCCATATTTGCCTGAATGACCATAGCTGCTAGTGTCCGTGAAGCCCCGCTTTTTGCTCTCGGCTTTTTCAGGGATAGAAAGAAATGACAGCGAAGCGGCCCCGGATCGGCTCAGGTAAAGAGGACAAGAACAATGCAACCTGATTTCTGGAATGACAAACGCCCGGCGGGCGTACCCCTGGACATCGACGCGAATGAATTCAAGTCGGTGATCGAGGTGTTCGAGCGTTCCTGCAAGAAATTCGCTGACCGCCCGGCGTTCAGCAACATGGGCGTGACCCTGACCTACGCCGAGCTCGAGCGCCAGAGCGCCGCGTTCGCCGGTTACCTGCAAGCCCACACTGATCTGGCGCCGGGGGATCGCATCGCGGTGCAGATGCCCAACGTCCTGCATTATCCGATTGCCGTGTTCGGTGCCTTGCGCGCCGGGCTGATCGTGGTCAACACCAATCCGCTGTACACCGCGCGGGAGATGCGTCACCAGTTCAAGGACTCCGGTGCCCGGGCGCTGGTGTACCTGAACATGTTCGGCCAGAAAGTCCAGGAAGTGCTGCCTGACACCGACATCCAGTACCTGATCGAAGCGAAGATGGGCGACCTGATGCCCACCGCCAAGGGCTGGCTGGTCAACACCGTGGTCAGCAAAGTGAAAAAAATGGTCCCGGCGTATTCACTGCCCCAGGCGATTTCCTTCAAGAGCGCCTTGCGCATGGGCCGGGGCCTGGGCATCAAGCCGTTGAAGGTCGGCCTGGATGACATCGCCGTGCTGCAATACACCGGCGGCACCACCGGCCTGGCCAAGGGCGCGATGCTCACCCACGGCAATCTGGTGGCCAACATGCAGCAGGTGCGCGCCTGTCTTGGTCAGTTCGGCAGCGACGGTCAGCCGTTGTTGCGCGAAGGCCAGGAAGTGATGATCGCGCCGCTGCCGCTGTACCACATCTATGCTTTCACCGCGAATTGCATGTGCATGATGGTGTCCGGCAATCACAACGTGCTGATTACCAATCCGCGGGACATCGGCGGCTTCATCAAGGAGCTGAAGAACTGGAAGTTCTCGGCGCTGCTGGGACTCAACACCCTGTTCGTCGCGCTGATGGATCATCCGGACTTCAAGACCCTGGATTTCTCTACGCTCAAACTCACCAACTCCGGCGGCACTGCGCTGGTCAAGGCTACCGCCGAGCGTTGGGAGCAGCTCACCGGTTGCCGCATCACCGAAGGTTACGGCCTGACCGAAACCTCGCCGGTGGCCTGCACCAACCCGTACGGCGAGCTGTCGCGAATCGGTACGGTCGGCCTGCCGGTGCCGGGCACCCGATTGAAAGTCATCAATGACGACGGCGTCGAACAACCTTTGGGCGAGCGCGGCGAACTGTGCATCAAGGGCCCGCAGATCATGAAGGGCTACTGGCAGAAACCCGAGGCCACCGCCGAAGTGCTGGATGCCGAGGGCTGGTTCAAGTCCGGAGACATTGCGGTGATCGACCCGGATGGCTTCGTGCGCATCGTCGACCGCAAGAAAGACATGATCATCGTCTCCGGTTTCAACGTGTACCCGAACGAAATCGAAGACGTGGTGATGGCCCATCCGAAAGTCGCCAACTGTGCGGTGATCGGTGTGCCGGACGAGCGTTCCGGGGAGGCGGTGAAGCTGTTTGTGGTGGCGCGGGAAACCGGGGTCAGCCTGGAAGAGCTGAAGGCCTACTGCAAAGAGAATTTCACCGCGTACAAGGTGCCGAAGCACATCGTGCTGCGTGAGTCGCTGCCGATGACGCCTGTCGGGAAGATCCTGCGGCGGGAGCTGCGCGATATCGCATAGGTCAGCTTGAAGTAAAAAGATCGCAGCCTGCGGTAACGCTTCCAGGAAACACGTTTCCGGTTCCGGAGCTGCCGCAGGCTGCGATCTTTTGCTTTGAAGGCCCGGTAAACCGGGACTTTCAGGGTGTTATAGGATTTTTGCTCTAAAATGACTGCCAATAGTTCTTGAGTCATTAAAGTGACCATGCGGGCCACTTTTGGCTCTGGTCGACCCTTGGCAAAGCTGCTACTCTCGGCGCGCTTTGTGACTTCTCGGCCTGATAAAAAGCCAGATTCACCAATACAAAACAAACACCAATAATAATCGCATCAAATGCGGTGCTGAATTCGCGTTGCTGAGGAGTGGGCTTCCATGATCGAAGACTTTTGGAAGGATAAGTACCCCGCTGGAATTGCTGCCGACATCAATCCAGACGAGTACCCGAATATTCAGGCAGTGTTGAAGCAATCCTGCCAACGCTTCGCCGACAAACCGGCGTTCAGCAACCTGGGCAAGACCATCACCTACGGTGAACTGTACGAATTGTCCGGTGCGTTTGCCGCTTATCTGCAACAGCATACCGATTTGCAGCCCGGTGATCGAATCGCCGTGCAACTGCCCAACGTGTTGCAGTACCCGGTCGCCGTCTTCGGCGCCATCCGTGCCGGGCTGATCGTGGTCAATACCAACCCGCTGTACACCGCGCGGGAAATGGAACACCAGTTCAATGACTCCGGTGCCAAGGCGCTGGTGTGCCTGGCGAACATGGCGCACCTGGCCGAAGCCGTGGTGCCTAAAACCGGTGTCAAACACGTCATCGTCACCGAAGTCGCCGACCTGTTGCCGCCGCTCAAGCGTCTGCTGATCAACAGCGTCATCAAGTACGTGAAGAAAATGGTTCCGGCCTATCACCTGCCAAAAGCCGTCAAGTTCAACGACGTGTTGAGCAAGGGCCAGGGCCAGCCGGTCGCCGAAGCCAACCCGAACAGCGGCGACGTCGCGGTGCTGCAATACACCGGCGGCACCACCGGCGTGGCCAAGGGCGCGATGCTCACCCATCGCAACCTCGTCGCCAACATGCTGCAGTGCAAGGCGCTGATGGGCTCCAACCTCAATGAAGGTTGCGAGATCCTGATCACTCCGCTGCCGCTGTACCACATTTATGCGTTCACCTTTCATTGCATGGCGATGATGCTGATCGGCAACCACAACATCCTGATCAGCAACCCGCGCGACCTGCCGGCGATGGTCAAGGAACTGTCGAAGTGGAAGTTCAGCGGTTTCGTCGGTCTCAACACGCTGTTCGTGGCCCTGTGCAACAACGAAGGTTTCCGCAAGCTGGATTTCTCGGCGCTGAAAGTCACCCTGTCCGGCGGCATGGCCCTGCAACTGGCCGCTGCCGAGCGCTGGAAAGCGGTCACCGGTTGCCCGATCTGCGAAGGTTACGGCATGACCGAAACCAGCCCGGTGGCCACGGTCAACCCGATCCAGAACATCCAGATCGGCACCATCGGCATTCCGGTGCCGTCGACCCTGTGCAAAGTCATCGACGACGCCGGTGTCGAGCAGCCGCTGGGCGAAATCGGCGAGCTGTGCGTCAAGGGCCCGCAAGTGATGAAAGGCTACTGGCAGCGTCAGGAAGCCACCGACGAGATGCTCGACAGCGAAGGCTGGCTGAAAACCGGCGACATCGCGGTGATCCAGCCGGATGGCTACATGCGCATTGTCGATCGCAAGAAAGACATGATCCTGGTCTCCGGTTTCAACGTGTATCCGAACGAGCTGGAAGACGTGCTGGCGACCCTGCCAGGCGTGTTGCAGTGCGCAGCCATCGGTATTCCGGACGAGAAATCGGGCGAAGCGATCAAGATCTTTATCGTCGCCAAGCCGGGCGTCACGCTGACCAAGGAAACGGTGATGGAGCACATGCGCGCCAACGTCACCGGCTACAAGGTGCCGCGTTCGGTGGAATTCCGCGATGCGCTGCCGACCACCAACGTTGGCAAGATCCTGCGCCGCGAGTTACGCGACGAAGAGCTGAAGAAGATCAAGGCGAAGAGCGCCGCGTAAAACAAAAAGCCCCGCAGATGCGGGGCTTTTTGTTGAAGCAGGAATCGCTTACTGGCGGAACGGCGCAAAATTCACATTGGTCCCCGCCGGGCGCATGTCCTGCAGATACGAGTCCTTGTCGGCGCTCAGCTCCAGGCTCAGGGCAGCCTTGCGCTTGCCTTCGTTGCGGATCACCAGGCCTTCGAGCTTCTCGCGCAGAAACACGGTCGGCACTTTCAGGTGCAGCAGTTCGTCGGTGGCCGGGGTGTGCATCAACAGGTGAATCCACTCGTACTGACCGATGGCCAGACGCGACACCGGCAAGTCGAACCACCAGATGTTGCGGTTGCGGTTCAGTTCGGCGAAGTGGCAGTTGTTGGTGCCGAGCACGGCACCGCCCAGTTCCTGGTTGCGACGGGCGATGGCCTGCTTTTTATCGAGTTTCATAACATTCCTGCGGGATCGGTTCTGTGGCGCCTGGCGCCCTTATGGTGGGCATTCTCGGGGCTACGCTCGCAAACATAAAGCGCAACCTGCACGCCGCGACGAAATGAAGCCCTGAAAATAAATGAAACTTGGCGCAAACCGGGCCAGTCAATCATTACGTACTGACTTTTCCCCTTCAATGCACCAAGGAGAAACACCATGAGTAGCACAGGCGATAAAGTAAAAGGCATGGCCAACGAAGCGGTCGGCAACGTCAAACAGGGTATCGGTAAAGCCACCGACAACACCAAACTGCAAGCCGAAGGCAAACTGCAAGAGAAGAAAGGCGAGGCCCAGCAAGCGGTGGGCAAAGCCAAGGACGCGATCAAGAAAGGCGTCGACAAGGCTTGATTCAGCCTTGAACGAAACACCGAAGCGGCCATCCAAGGATGGCCGTTTTTGTGTGTCGTTCACATTCGGTCACGGATCACAGTGTTTCAGAGTCGCCAAGTAGGCTACTTTGATGAGAGAAAACGGCCCCTGAGTCGCCACGACTTCAACCTGTTTTGCGGCGAAAGGAGACGCGAATGATATTCCCCGACATGAAAGGCCTGCCCCTGCACCGGGTCATCGTGCGTACCGTCACCGAGTTCATGGAAGACGAGATGTCGACCTATGCCTCGGCACTGGCCTACCAGATGCTGTTCTCGTTGTTCCCGTTCATTCTGTTCCTGATTGCCCTGATCGGTTTCCTACACCTGCCGGACTTCTTTTCCTGGCTGCGCCTGCAATCGGAGCTGGTGTTGCCGCCCCAGGCGCTGGAGCAGGTCAACCCGGTGATCGACCAGTTGCAGCAATCCAAGGGCGGCCTGCTTTCCGTGGGTATCGTTATCGCCCTGTACACCGCGTCCGCCGGCGTACGGCTGATGATGAGCGCGATGAACGCCGCTTACGACGTGGTCGAGGGCCGGCCGATCTGGAAGCGCTTCCCGCTGTCGATTTTCTACACTGTCGGCATCGCCGGCATGTTGCTGGCCGCCGCCGCGCTGATGGTGCTGGGGCCGCAGGTGATGGGCTGGATTGCCGGGCAGTTCGGGCTGGAAGATTTCATCGTCACCGTGTGGACCATCGCTCGCTGGCCGGTGATCGTGATTCTGATGATGGTCGCCGTCGCGTTGATCTACTACGTGATGCCCGACGTCAAACAGGAGTTCCGTTTCATCACCCCGGGCTCGGTGCTGGCGGTGGTGGTGTGGATCGTCGCGTCCCTGGGCTTCGCGTTCTACGTCAAGACGTTCGCCAACTACAACGCCATGTATGGCAGCATCGGTGCGATCATTGTGCTGTTGCTGTATTTCTACATTTCCGCCGCGGTGCTGTTGCTGGGGGCGGAGATGAATGCGGTGATCGAACACATGTCCAGCGAGGGCAAGGACCCGGGCGAGAAAGTCCCCGGCGAACTCGATGAACATCCCAAACAACACGTTTCCGGCCTGGGGCGCGATCAATCGCTCAAGCCGAACACTGACGAAGCCTGACCATGATCCGTGAAATCCTGAAGATGGGCGACGAGCGCCTGCTGCGCATTGCCCCGCCGGTGCCCGCCGAGATGCTCGACAGTCCGGAGCTATGGCAACTGATCGACGACATGTTCCAGACCATGGAAAGCGTCGGCGGTGTCGGCCTGGCCGCGCCGCAGATCGGCGTCGACCTGCAACTGGTGATCTTCGGCTTCGAGCACAGCGAACGTTACCCGGACGCCGAAGCCGTGCCGCAGACGATCCTGATCAATCCGCTGATCACGCCGCTCAGTCCGCTGATGGAAGAGGGCTTTGAAGGCTGCCTGTCAGTGCCCGGCCTGCGTGGCGCGGTGGATCGTTATCAGCAGATCCGCTACGAGGGTGTCGACCCCAAAGGGCAGCCGATCGTGCGTGTCGCCTCGGGGTTCCATGCGCGGGTGGTGCAGCATGAATGCGATCACCTGATCGGGCGGCTGTACCCGTCGCGCATCACCGATTTCAGCAAGTTCGGTTTTACCGAAGTGATGTTCCCGGATCTCGATCCCAACGCTGACGACTGATCAGCCAGTGCGCGGCGCCAGTTCCATGGCAATCATCGGCTTGCTCCGCGCATAACGGCTCAAGCGCTCGGCCATGGCCTGGGGCAGGGCGGGGTCGAAGGTGAAGCCGCGTCGCTCGTAGAATCCGCGCAGGTCCGGGTGGCAGAACAGCCACACCGGTGCCTCCACATCTTTCACCGCCGCCGCAATCAATTGCGCGGCAATGCCCTGTTCGCGACAGGCCGGATCAACGAACAACCCGGTCAGCCAATACCCGCCGAACACCGGCCGCAGACACAGCGCAGCCACGATTTCCTCGCGCCGCGCCACCCACAATTGCGCCTCGCGCACCGCTTTCATCGACGATTGATGCTGGCGGTAGAACTTGTTCATCAAAGGCCAGGACAGGTCGTCGAGCTGGCTGTAGCGGGTGTCGGTCATGAATCGGACTGCCGGTGCAAAAGTCGCGGATTATAAAACAACGTACTCGCCGGGATAGGTGTATACCTGATCCCACATCCCCTTCAGAGGAGTACGCGTCATGTCCAAAGGTATGGATGCGAAGAAAGCTGCGAAGAAGAAACCGGCCAAGACCGCGATCGAGAAACGCCATGAGAAAAGGGCGAAGAAAGTCGATATTTTTGGCCATTGATACCGATCCTCGGGAGCCCGCTTTTCGGGCTCCTTTCTTCTCTGCAAAAAATAATCTGCAAGATTTCCCGCTGGTGTTGCACAGAACGATCAGACCTTCGTTCCGAGCCGCGCCATGCCCCACTATTTCGACGATGCCCATCGCCAACAGATCGAAACCCTGCGTCAACGCTTCACCGCCCGTACCGAGTGGCCGACCTGGCTGTTGCTGATTGGCGTGTACGGCGGCTGGCTCGCGATTGTGCTGGGCAGCGAACGGCTGGGCGTCTGGTGGAGCACGCTGCTGATGATTCCGTTGCTGGTGCTGTGGCTGTCGGTGCAGCACGAATTGCTTCATGGCCATCCGACGCGCTGGACACTGGCGAACAAAGTCCTCGGTTATGCGCCATTCGCGGTGTGGTATCCGTACACCCTCTATCGCGACAGCCATCTGCACCACCATCGCGACGAAGACCTGACGATCCCCGGCGTCGACCCCGAAAGCCGTTACCTTAGCGCCGAACGCTGGCGGGGCAGTTCACTGTTCGAACGCAGCCTGCACTGGCTGAACAAGACCGTGCTCGGCCGATTCATCCTCGGCGCGCCGCTGGCGTTGCTGGCGCTGGCCGGTGAAGAACTGCAACGCCTGAAAAGCGGTGAACGCCAGGCCTGGCTGATGTGGCTGACCCACGGTGCCCTGACAGTGCTGATGCTAGTGTTCATCGCCCGCTACAGCGTATTGCCGGTCTGGCATTACCTGCTGCTGATCAGCATCCCGGCGCTGTCGATTGCGATGGTCCGCTCCTACTATGAACACCGGCCGCACACACAACCGGAGCAACGCACCGTGCTCAACGAAGCCGGATGGCCGTGGCGCTGGCTGTTCCTGAACCTGAATTTCCATCTGGTGCACCACGATCTGCCGAAGCTGGCGTGGTATGACTTGCCCAAGGCCTACCGCATGCGCCGGGAGCAATGGATCGAACGCAGCGGCGGATTTCTGGTGCAGGGTTATGGGCAATTGTGGCGCCGGCACGTCATCAAGCCGATCGACAGCCCGCAGCATCCATTCATTTGAGGTCAGCATGTCGTCAGGTTACGCAGAGCTGTTGATGTACATCGCCCCCGAGCCGATCCGCGCGGCGAACGAGCAGTGGCTGGTGCGGATTCTCGATCACCTGGGCCATTCGCGGCTCAATGCTGCAGGCATGTCGTTGCCTGGACTCTGGCTTTCGCCGCAGTTGCTGCTGACCCAGACCTGCGGCTATCCGCTGATGACCGCGTTGCGCGGGCAGGTCACGCTTGTCGGCCGTCCGCGCTACGAATTGCCGGACGCCAGCGCGGGCAATCATTGCAGCCTGATCCTTGCCCGCGCCGATGATCCGCGCCGCAGTCTGGCGGAGTTCTTCGACAGTCGCGGGGTGATCAACAGCAAAGACTCCAACAGCGGCATGAACCTGTTGCGCCAGCGCCTGGCACCGTTGCAGCGGGACGGGCGGTTTTTCGCTTCGGTCGGCCTCAGTGGCGGTCATCGCGAGAGTCTGCGCTGGTTGCGCGAAGACCGCGCCGATCTGGCGGCCATCGACAGCGTGACCTTTGCCTACCTGGCGCAGTACGCCGCCGAAGAGGTCAAAGGATTGCGGGTGGTGGCGCGCAGTGCGTTCAGCCCGACCTTGCCCTTCATCACCGCTGCCAGCACGACGAACCGGCAGATCGAGCAACTGCGCCGGGCCATGAACCGCAGCCTGCAAGACTTGCCGGATGTGACCCGTGTCCTCGGGTTGCCCGAAGTCCTGCCGGCCAGCGAAAGCGATTACCAAGTCCTGCTGGATTACCAGCGCGAGGCCGAAGAACTGGGTTATGGTCGCTTGCGCTAGCGGCTTCAGATAATTCACAAATGGAATATAAAAATTCTTTTTAAGTATTTTTAACGCATAAGGCACCTTGCTAGGATCGCGCCACCGGACGACCGGACATTCAGCGACCCTTGACCAAGGAGCCCCCATGTCCGGCGCCGACGCATCCCATCGCAATCATGTGAACACGTTGTTTCGCGACCATTACCAATGGTTGTGCACACGCCTGCGTCGGCAATCGAACGATGCATCCAGTGCCGAAGACATCGCCGCCGAAACCTTCGCGCAACTGCTCGAAGCACCAGGCCTGACCGCCATCCGCGAACCCCGCGCCTTGCTCACCACCATCGCCCAGCGCCTGTTGTATGAACGCTGGCGGCGGGGCGATCTGGAGCGTCGGCACCTGCAACAACTGCAGCAGAGTGATCTCGATCACGCGCCGTCTCCCGAAGATCTGGCCGATCTGTCGCAGAGCCTCAAACACCTGGACCGGACGCTCCAGCGCCTGCCGGGCAAGGTGCGCTCGACCTTTCTGCTGGCGCGCATCGATGGCCTGACCTACCCGCAAATCGCCGCCGAACTGGGTATCTCCCAGCGTTCGGTGAGCCTGTACATGACCCGTTCCCAGGCCCTGTGCAACCGCCACAGCGCCAACCAAACCCTGATTTCCTCCCAGAACAAGAGGTCCGCATGAGATCAATCAAAACCCTGCTCGGCAGTTCGCTGCTGGCTCTGACCCTGACGGCCGGCCACGTTGTCGCTGCGGAAACAAAAGCGCCAATTCACTTCGGCGACATCACCTGGGAAAGCGGCAGTTTCATCACCGAAGTGCTGCGCCTGATCGTCGAGAAAGGCTACGGCTACCCGACTGACACACTGCCGGGCAGCACCGTCAGCCTCGAAGCGGCGCTGGCGAAAAACGACATTCAAGTGATCGGCGAAGAATGGGCCGGGCGCAGCCCGGCGTGGGTCAAGGCTGCGGCCGAAGGCAAGGTATTCGGCCTCGGTGATACGGTGAAGGGCGCCACCGAAGGCTGGTGGGTGCCGGAGTACGTGATTAAGGGCGACCCCGAGCGCGGGATCAAACCGCTGGCACCGGAGCTGAAATCCGTGGCCGACCTGCCGCGCTACAAGGATGTATTCAAAGATCCGGAAGACCCGAGCCGTGGGCGCTTCCTCAACAGCCCGACCGGCTGGACCTCGGAAATCGTCAACAGTCAGAAGCTCAAGGCCTATGCGCTGAACGACAGCTTCGTCAACTTCCGCACCGGTTCCGGCGCGGCGCTGGATGCCGAGGTGGCGTCGTCGATCAAGCGCGGCAAACCGGTGTTGTTTTACTACTGGTCGCCGACGCCGTTGCTCGGTCGCTTCAAACTGGTGAAGCTGGAGGAGCCGCCGTTCGACGCCGAAGCCTGGAAAACCCTGGCCGACGCCAACAACCCCAACCCGAAAGGCACCCGCTCGATGCCGGCGAGCCTGGCGATTGGCGTGTCGGCACCGTTCAAGGCTCAGTATCCGGAACTGGTGACGTTCTTTGAGAAAGTCGACTTGCCGATCGATCTGCTGAACCAGACCCTGGCCGGGATGAGCGAAAAGCGCCAGCAGCCACGTCAGGTCGCCGAAGCATTTCTGCGCGATCAACCACAAGTCTGGAAACCATGGGTACCGGGTGAGGTGGCGAATAAAGTCAGCGGCAGTCTGTAGTTCTTTTCCGATTATTGTGTCGTTTCAAAAGTTGCCATTGCGAGTCGGTCGCAATGGCAACAAACATCACGCCCGCTGAACCGATTCTTGTCTGTTTTTTGCCCAATCTCGCCGTGGTACTGGCCGACTAGTGGCCTTGCGCAAGGCTTTGCGCTGTCTATGCTCACACGTAACTAACTATGTCGACCGCCATCCAAAGCGCCTCGACGGCAATCGGTTAGCCGAGAACAAAGCTGCCAGAGTGCGCAATCCAAGGCACCGACACTTAACCGGCAAGGAGCATGTTTTTTAAATGGAAGTTCTTCTACACGTTAGGAATGGCCCGTTCGCGGGCTATCAAGAGAAGGATGTCTTGATTAGAGCGTCGCTGCATGGACTCTTTGATTAATCATCGTTTATCACCTGACAACTTCCTCCCGTGGAGGAATGCGTGTGCCTGTTCTGTGGAACGTAGTGGTGGATTCTGAAAGACCTGAACTTTCATCAAATCAAAAGACCGCGCTCAAGGTGATAGAGACATGTTCAACCTACATCACAAGGCTGACCTGCAGGAAATCGAACGCTTCAGCTGTGCCCTGACCGAAGCCAATGCCAAGCTGGAGGCGATCAGCCGTTCGATGGCGATGATCGAATTCACCCCCGACGGCATCGTGCTGGATGCCAATGACAACTTCTGCAAGACCATGGGCTACAGCGCCGAGGAAGTACGTGGCAAACATCACCGGATCTTCTGTGAGGAAGAGTTCTATCGCAGCGAGGAGTACGCCAAGTTGTGGCGTGATCTGGCCCGTGGCGAACCGCTCAGCGGGACATTCCTGCGCCTGAACAAGCGGGGTCAGGAGATCTGGCTGGAAGCGAGTTACATGCCGGTGTACGGCCCGGACAAACAGGTACGAAGTGTGATCAAAGTGGCGTCGGACATTACCGCGCGCGTGAACAAGGAAAAAGAAGAGGAAAGCATGCTCGCGGCCATCAGCCGTTCGATGGCGGTGATCGAGTTCACCCCGGAAGGCAATGTGATCTCGGCCAACGACAACTTCCTCAAGACCATGCAGTACTCGCTCAACGAAATTGTCGGCCATCACCACAGTCTGTTCTGTCACCGCGCCGAAGCCGAGTCGGCGCAGTACAAGGCATTCTGGGCTTCGCTCAATCGCGGCGAATATCACTCGCATCGCTTCGAGCGCAAGAACAAATCCGGACAAACCGTTTACCTCGAAGCCTCGTACAACCCGCTGTTCGACGCCAAGGGCCGCTTGTACAAAGTGGTGAAGTTCGCCAGCGACATCACCCACCAGATGACCACTTTGCAGACCGCTGCGGAATCGGCCCACAGCACCTCGGTACAAAACGACGCCTGCGCGCAAAAAGGCTCACAGGTCGTGCAGCAAACGGTGCAGATCATTCAGGACATTTCCCGCGACCTCAACGAAGCGGCGCTGAGCATCGATGCGGTGAGCAAGCAGTCAGACATCATCGGCACCATCGTTCAGACCATTCGCGGGATTGCCGATCAGACCAACCTGCTGGCGCTCAACGCGGCCATCGAAGCGGCGCGGGCCGGCGAGCACGGACGTGGTTTCGCGGTGGTGGCGGATGAGGTACGCAGCCTCGCGGCGCGGACCAGTCAGGCGACCCTGGAGATTGTCGATGTGGTGCGCAAGAACCACGAGTTATCACTGAGTGCGGTGTCGAGCATGCAGTCGAGCCTGAGCCGTACCGGGCTCGGGGTGGAACTGGCGAACGAGGCGGGGGACGCGATCCGCGAGATTCAGCAGGGCTCGCGGCACGTGGTGGATGCGATCAGCCAGTTCAACGAGACGTTGCAGTTGAACTGACGGCTTTACGGCTGAAAAAAAGGATCCCCGCAGGGATCCTTTTTTCATTGCGCCGTTCGTTAGAGCGAAGCGAGGAACTTGTCGGCCGACTGGTCGCTGAGCTTGACCGAGTTGGCGTCCTGTTTGTTCTGCTTCTCGGCTTCGGCCAGCTTCATCTTGTCCTGCAGGCGATCGGCGATCTCTTTGCCGATGGCCAATTGTTTCTCCGGCGGCATGGCTTTGATGTCGTCCTCGGTCAGACCCATTTCCTTCAGGATGCTGTCGCGCAGACGCTGTTCCGGCGACTTGCTCATGTAGTCCTTGAATTCGTCCGTGGCGGAGGTGCCGGCGGTCTTGGTCGACGTGGCATCGGTCGCTTGCAGGTTTACACGCGTCTTGGCGAACGCCTCGTCGACGTTGTCGCTGATGCGCGTGGCTTCGCTGACCTGCTGGGTGGCGAGTTGCGTGGCCGAGGTTTGCACCTGATTGGTGGCATCGGTGGTTTGCGCCTGCGCCTGGTTTTGCAGGGTTTGCAGCATGGCGCCGTGAAGCCCGCCTTGCAGACCGGCCGCCGCCGTGGCAGTTGCATCATCGGTGATGCGCTTGGGCAGATGAATCAGATCCGCTTGTTTCGAGCTGACCAACATGATGGAGGACCTTGTGGTAATTGCTGTCGGCGGTAAAGCAGCAATTACCGTGCCGTCAGAATAAGTCCCGTGAATTCAGCAGGTTAATGAATTTCCAGTTTTCAGAAGCGGTCATCCTTTGCCGTCCGGCGGCAGAAGATGACCGTTGCCCGTCAACGATGGGCGATGTTTTCCAGCGCCAGGTTACGTGTGCGGGGACCGAAATAACCGATGGTCAGCATCACGATCAGCATGCTGGCAACGATGAACGCCAATACGCCCGGTGTACCGAAGTGATCGAGGAACAGACCGATCAACAGGCTGCTGAACACCGTCGACAAGCGACTGAACGAATAGCAGAACCCCACCGCCCGGGCGCGGATGTTGGTGGGGAACAGTTCGCTCTGATAGGAGTGATAGCTGAAGCTCAGCCAGGCGTTGCAGAAGGTGATCATCACCCCGCAGAAGATCAGGCCGAAGGCGCTGGTCTGCAACGCGAACAAGGTGCCGAAGGTCATGGCGCCGAGGGCTGAGCCGACGATCTGCCATTTGTTCTCGAAGCGGTTGGCGAATTTCACGAACAGCAATGGCCCGAGCGGGTAGGCGAGGGTGATGATGAACGCATACATCAGGCTGTGAGTGACACTGACGCCCTGACCGGAAAGCAGCGCCGGCAACCAGTTGCCGAAACCGAAGAAGCCGATGGCCTGGAAGATATGGAAGACGATCAGCATCAGTGCGCGGCGCCGGTACGGCGGTTGCCAGATGTCGGCGAAACGGCCCTTGCCTTCGACGTCGACAGCCACGGCTTCCGGCGCGTCCAGTGGCTGGCGGTGATCTTTTTCGCAGCGTGCCTCGATGCCATCGAGAATCCGGTTCGCCTCATCGAAACGGCCATGCTGGGCCAGCCAGCGCGGCGACTCCGGCAGGCGTTTGCGCAACCACCAGATGAACAGCGCAAACACCGCACTTGCCAACACCACCCAGCGCCAGCCGGACACCCCGAACGGCGCCTGCGGCACCAGCCACCACGACATCAATGCCACCGCCGGCACCGACAGGAACTGCACGAAAAACGCGAAGGCAAACGCCGAACTGCGCATGCGTTTGGGCACCAGTTCCGAGAGATAGGCGTCGATGGTCACCAGTTCGATGCCGAGGCCGATGCCCACCAGAAAACGCATGCAGATGATCCCCAGCGCCGAACTCTGCACGCCCATCAGCACCGTGGCCACGGTGTACCAGACCAGCGCGAAGGTGAAGATCGCCCGCCGCCCGAAACGATCCGCCAACGGACTGAGCAGACTGGCACCGAGAAACAACCCGAGGAACGTCGCCGAGGCGAACGCGGCCTGATCGGAGAAACCGAACACGCCCTGATTGCCGGTGGCGAAGATGCCGTCACGGATCAGACCGGGGCTGATGTAGGCCGTCTGGAACAGGTCATAGAGTTCGAAAAAACCACCAATCGACAGCAGCGCCACCAGCCGCCAGATCGTGGCGACTGCCGGCAGGCGGTCGATGCGAGCGGAAATCTGTGCGGCGCGTATCGGGTCGATGCCGTCGCGTTGCGCGGCGGCGGGGGCGTGTGCAGTCATGGGCCGATCCATTTTTTTATGATGGAAAAGCTTAGCCTGCTATCGGAAATCAAGGATTGCTTATATCGGCGGCTTAAGCAGGAAAACCGCCGATTTCTTGCAATATCCGCTTACCAATCAGCGATTCATGCTGCGGGTGTCGGGTCGGGCAGCGCCGAGGCCGGCAAACCGAACACCTTATCGAACAGCCAGTTGAAGGCAAATGTGTAGCAGGGGATGAACACGATCAGCGCGAGATCCAGCAGGAAGGCCTGCACCAGACTGATATTCATCCACCAGGCAATCAGCGGAATCAGGAACACGATCAGCGTCAGTTGGAAACCGACGGCGTGGGCGATGCGTCGTTTGACCGTGCGGGTTCGCGAGACCTGACGGCTTTCCCAGCGCTCGAACAGCGAGGTGTAGATGAAGTTCCAGGTCACGGCGATGGTGGTGATGATCACCGCCAGCGGACCGGTGCTGCCGGGCGAAGTGCCGGACAACAGGGCCAGGCCGAGGGCCGAGAAGGTCATGCCGATCACTTCATAGAGCGACACGTAGACCAGTTTGCGTTTGACGCCTTGCATGGGGAATTGCCTCTTTCTTGCGACTTGTGGCCAACGGGGCTGGCGAAGACGACGAAAGATAGCTTCAATAGCGATGACAGAAAAAGTCAGAAGCTTTCAGTTTTATTGATAGGTGCGTGAAGTGAATTTCAACAGCGAAAGCATCGAACTGTTTCTCGCCGTAATCGAACGCGGCTCGTTTTCCGCCGCGGCCAGGGCGTTGGGCAAAGTCCCGTCGGCGGTAAGCATGGCCATCGGCAATCTGGAGGCCGAACTCGGCTACCCGCTGTTTGATCGCAGTCACCGCGAACCGCAACCCACGGCCATGGCGTTGTCGCTGGTGCCCCATGCGCGACTGATCGCCGATCAACTCAAGCAATTGCAGGTGCATGCGGTGCAGTTGTCGTTGGGGCTGGAGAGCAAATTGTCGATTGGCGTGGCGACGGATATCGACCGGCGACGGTTACTGGCGGCCATCAAGGAAATCAGTGAGCGCCATCCGCTGCTCGACATCGAAGTGCTGACCGCGCCGCAGGATGACGTGCTGGCGCTGCTTCACAGTGGGCGGGTCAGCGTGTGCCTGGCGTTCGCCGGGTTGAGCGTGAATGTGCTGGAGCGCTTTCAGTTTGTCGGCAGTGAACGGATGATCGCCACGCTGGCGGCGGACAGTCCGTTGTTGCAGGGGCAGGATCTGTTTCTCGAGGATCTGGTGCATGTGCGGCAGATCGTCGTCGGCAGTCGCGACTTGCCGATCAGCGAAACCCGGCCGCTGGTGGCCGAGTCCCACTGGCGCACCGATAGCCTGGAGACGGCGCTGGAGATGGTCGAGGCGGGGCTGGGCTGGGGCAATTTCCCGTTGTCGGTGGTGCAGCCGTGGCTCGATAGCGGACGGTTGAAACGGCTGAATTTCCGCAACATCGAAAACGGTCTGGTGCTGCCGGTACATGCGGTGTGGCTCAAGAGCCAGCCGTTGCAGAAGGGCGCGCTGGCTCTTGTGGAGTTGCTGGGCGGTTGAGTCAGGTGCTTTCGCGGATTTTCAATTCGAAGCCCATGTCCTCGACCGGCCGCGCCACGCTGTTGCCGGCCATCAATGTCAGCATCTGCTCCGCCGCACGCCGTCCGATGGCCTCGCGCGGGGTGTTGATGCTGCTCAGGCGCGGCACCATGTGCTCGGACATCGGCAGGTCATTGAAGCCGAGGATCGCCACTTGCTCGGGGATCCGGATCCCGTTGCGCAGGGCTTCGAGCAGGGCGCCCTGGGCCAGGTCGTCGTTGCCGAAGAAGATCGCATCGACGTCCGGATGCGCCGCCAGCAGTTGCAGGAACAACTCGCCACCCAGGCCTACGGAGGATGAACGCGGGGTCAGCACTTCCAGATCCGGGTCGTAGCGACCGGCCTTCTGCAGCGCTTTACGGAAGCCTTCACCGCGCAGCAAGGTGCGCTGGTCGAGTTGCGCGCCGATGTACGCCAGGCGCTTGCGGCCACGGGACAGCAAATGCTCGGCGGCGGTTTCCCCGGCGCTGAGCTGGGAGAAACCGACGCAGTTCACCCCGGCGGCGCTGTCCAGTTCCATCATGTAAACGCAGGGAATGTTGCTGGCCTCGATCATCCGCCGCGAACTTTCGGTGCGGTCGAAACCGGTCAGCAGCAAGCCCCGTGGCTGATAGGCCATGTAGTTGCGCAGCAGGTTTTCTTCTTCATCGCGGGAATAGTGAAAGTTGCCGATCAGCACTTCGAAGCCCTTGGGCGTGAGCACCCGATGAATGGCTTCCAGGGTGTCGATGAACAACAGGTTGGCCAGCGAAGGCACCAGCACCACCACCGAATGGCTCTGGGCCGAGGCCAGGGCGCGGGCAGCGGGGTTGACCACGTAGTTGAGTTCCAGCGCGGCTTTCTGGACTTTTTCCACCAGTTCGGTGGCGACGGTGCTGACCCCGCGCAGGGCGCGAGAAGCGGTAATCGGGCTGACGCCAGCCAACCGGGCAACTTCATTGAGGGTGGGACGGCCGGTGGTGCGGGTGTTTTTATCGTTTTTAGGGGTGGTCATCGGGCGGCTTGCCAAACAAAAATCAAGGCACTAAGGTAGCGCTGTCCTTATGCAGCTGCAAATGCGTGAGCGAGGTCCTGCCTGATCCTCGCTTTTTGGCGTTGGGACAAAACCTGCTGCAACCCAAAAAAACGACAAGAAGGCGTCGGCAACTTCTGCCTGTGCACTAGAGTCATAGCTAGCAAAGGTAGCGCTGTCTGCGCGCTGAGGTGTTACATGAATCATCCCATCACCGCCCTGGTCATCATGGGCGTTGCCGGTTGCGGCAAGACGTGCGTCAGCGAGGCCCTGTGCCAATTGAGCGGCGCCACTGCCATTGAAGGCGATACTTTCCATCCGGCCGCGAACATCGAAAAGATGAGCGCGGGGATCCCCCTGAACGACGAAGACCGTGCCGGCTGGCTCGACAGCCTGTGCGATGAGCTGCGTCGTGTTGACGCTCTGGGCGAACGCCCGGTGCTGACCTGCTCGGCCCTCAAGCACATTTACCGCGAACGCCTGCGCAGCGCCTTGCCGGGCCTGGGCTTCGTGTTCCTTGAATTGACGCCAGAAGTCGCTGCTGACCGCGTGTCCCATCGTCCGGGCCACTTCATGCCGGCGACGCTGATCGAAAGCCAGTTCGCCACCCTCGAATCGCCGGTCGGCGAGCCGTTGACCCTGGCCCTGAACGCTTCGATCCACAGCGTGGAAGAACTCGCGTCGCAAGCCCACGTCTGGTGGCAGGCCCATGGCCTGAAACAGGCGGTATGAGTGTGATTGTGAAGATAGCGCTGTCCTTTCGACTTCTGATTAACCCGCTTTAATAACAACAACAAACCAGGAGACACCCCCAATGTTTGGCATGTCCCATGACGCCTACCTGCTGCTTGATGCAGTAGTCACGGTGATCGGGCTTATCGTCCTGATCACCAAGTTCAAGATTCACCCCTTCATTGCCCTGACCATCGCCGCCGCGTTCCTCGGCCTGACGTCCGGCATGCCGATCGGCACCATCATCAAGGCGTTCCAGGACGGCTTCGGTGGCGTGCTCGGTTTCGTCGGCATCATCCTCGCGCTGGGCACCATGCTCGGCAAGATGATGGCCGAGTCCGGCGGTGCCGATCAGATCGCCCAGACCCTGATCCGCGCGTTCGGCAAAGAGCGCGTGCAGTGGGCCATGATGTTCGCCGCGTTCCTGGTGGGCATTCCGCTGTTCTTCGAAATCGGCTTCGTGCTGCTGATTCCGCTGGTGTTCATCGTTGCTCGCCGCACCGGCGTGTCGATCATCAAGATCGGTATCCCGCTGCTCGCCGGCCTGTCCGCCGTGCACGGTCTGGTGCCACCGCACCCGGGCCCGCTGCTGGCCATCGGCGTGTTCGGTGCCGACATCGGCAAGACCATTCTCTACGGTCTGATCGTCGCGCTGCCGACCGCCATCATTGCCGGTCCGATCTTCGGTACGTTCATCGCCAAGCACATTCCGGGCACGCCGAATCAGGAACTGGTCGATCAACTGGCCCGTGAAACCGATTCGACCAAGCTGCCAAGCTTCGGCATCACCCTGGTCACCGTGCTGCTGCCGGTGTTCCTGATGCTGCTGAAAACCTTCGCTGACGTGGCGCTGCCGGACGGTCATTTCTTCCGCACCTGGATGGACATGATCGGTCACCCGATCTCGGCGCTGCTGCTGGCGTTGCTGCTGTCGCTTTACACTTTCGGTCACAAACAAGGCATCGGTTCCCAACAGATGCTCAAGTGGCTGGATGCGAGCCTGGCGCCTACCGCCGCGATCATCCTGATCATCGGTGCCGGCGGCGGCTTCAAGCAGATGCTGGTGACCAGCGGCGTGGGCGACGTGATCGGCCACATGGCGGTCAGCGCGCAGATCTCGCCGATCCTGCTGGCGTGGCTGGTGGCGGCGGTGATCCGCATCGCGACCGGTTCGGCCACCGTGGCGACCATCACTGGCGCGGGCATTGTGGTGCCGGTAGTGGGGATGATCCCGGGCGTGAACCGTGAGCTGCTGGTGCTGGCCACCGGTGCCGGTTCCCTGATCCTGTCCCACGTCAACGACGCCGGTTTCTGGCTGGTGAAGCAGTACTTCAACATGACCGTGGCCGAGACCTTCAAGACCTGGACCGCGATGGAAACCATCCTGTCGGTGGTTGGCCTGGGCTTCATTCTGTTGCTGTCGCTGTTCGTTTAACCTCGAACGCAAGACACAAAAAAACCGCAGCGATGCGGTTTTTTTGTGGGCGACATTCGCGAGTTACTTGGTGCCCAGGCCATCCGCCCGGAACATCCCGCGAATCCCGCGTACCGCCTGACGAATCCGGTCCTGGTTTTCGATCAGCGCGAAGCGCACGTGATCGTCGCCGTATTCACCGAAACCGACACCCGGCGAGACGCAGACCTTGGCCTCGGCCAGCAGCTTCTTGGCGAACTCCAGCGAACCGAGGTGCGCGTAGGCTTCGGGAATCTTCGCCCAGACGTACATCGAGGCTTTCGGGTTCTCGACCATCCAGCCCAGTTCATGCAGGCCCTTGACCAGCACGTTGCGGCGCTGGCGATACTGCTCGGCGATGTCGCGCACGCACTGCTGATCGCCTTCCAGCGCAGCAATCGCGGCCACCTGCAGCGGAGTGAAAGTGCCGTAGTCGTGGTAGCTCTTGATCCGCGCCAGGGCGCTGACCAGCTCCGGGTTACCGACCATGAAACCGATGCGCCAGCCCGCCATGTTGTAGCTCTTGGACAGGGTGAAAAACTCCACCGCGATGTCCTTGGCGCCCGGCACCTGCATGATCGACGGGGCTTTCCAGCCGTCGTAGACGATGTCGGCGTAAGCCAGGTCGTGCACCACCAGTACGTCGTACTGTTTGGCGAGGGCGATCACCCGTTCGAAGAAATCCAGCTCCACGCACTGTGCAGTCGGGTTGGACGGGAAACCGAGGATCATCATCTTCGGTTTCGGGATCGAGCCGCGAATCGCCCGTTCCAGCTCGTCGAAGAAGTCCACGCCCGGCACCAGCGGCACCGACCGCACCTGGGCGCCGGCAATCACGGCACCGTAGATGTGAATCGGGTAGCTCGGGTTCGGCACCAGCACGGTGTCGCCCTGATCCAGGGTCGCCAGCATCAAGTGCGCCAGGCCTTCCTTGGAACCGATGGTGACGATGGCTTCGCTTTCCGGGTCGATGTCGACCTCGTAGCGGTCCTTGTACCAGTTGGAAATCGCCCGGCGCAGGCGCGGAATGCCCTTGGACGTGGAGTAACCGTGGGTGTCTTCGCGTTGTGCAACCTGCACCAGTTTTTCAACGATGTGCGGCGGCGTGGCGCCGTCGGGGTTGCCCATGCTCAAGTCGATGATGTCTTCGCCACGACGTCGGGCGGCCATCTTCAGCTCGGCAGTGATGTTGAAAACGTAAGGGGGGAGTCGATCGATGCGCGCAAAGCGGCGCGGCGAACCTTGTTCAGCCATTGTTGCCTCGGATAACGTAAGCGCCCGGAACCGTCCGAGCGACGCTGGTCACTGCGGTGACCTGTGGCGGAAGATAAGGGCAGCGATGGCAGGCTGTCCAGCGTGCACGACAACAATTTTTTCCCAAGGAAAACGGTCAATGGAATTCACCAGCGGCTTCTTGCTGAGCCTTTCGCTGTGCCTGGACATCGGCGTGGCCAACATTGCGATGATCACCCTGGCCATGCAGCGCGGCTATTTTCAGGGTTTCGCGCTGGGCCTCGGCACCTGCGTCGGTGACCTGATCTATGCCGTTCTTGCGTTGGCCGGAATGACCGTTCTGCTGCAATACGAAACCGTGCGCTGGGTGCTGTGGATCGGCGGTTCGGCGCTGTTGATCTACTTCGCGGCGAAGATGATCTATTCGGCGATCCACCACGAGGCGCAGTTGGCGGCGACGGCTGAAGTCGGCCAGAACTCCCATCGCAAGGAATTCTTCCGCGGGATTTTTCTCGCCATGTCGTCGCCGAGCGCCATCCTCTGGTTCGCGGCCGTGGGCGGCACCTTGATCGCCCGTTCCGGTGGCGGCGGGCCTCTGAGTTCGGCGCTGTTCCTTGGCGGTTTCCTGTGTGCCGGGCTGCTGTGGTCGGCTGGCCTGTGCTTCGCCGCGAGCCATGGCGGCAAACTGCTGGGCGACAAGCTGTTGCGCTATTCCTACATGGCATCTGCAGCGATCTTCTGCTATTTCGCGGTCTACGTGATCGTATCCGGCTATAACGAATTCGTCGGCTCCGGCGCCGCCGAGGCCCTGCATACGCTGTAAATGTGCGAATCGGGTTTGGCTTCTATACTCCCAGCCGAACCCACTTTTTTCGTTCCAAGGAGTCGAGTCATGGATGAGCAAAAACGCGTCGAAGTGGCTGAACCTCGCTTCGAACATGGACACTTCCTGCTGATTGCAGGTTTTCGCGATCGCTTTACCAAAGAGACCGTCCAGGACATCCCTGCGCTGTGGGAAAAACTCATCCCGCACATCGGAAATATTCCGGGGCAGAAGGGTGAAGTGACCTACGGCGTCTGCAGCAATTTCGACGGCAACGGCGGTTTCGATTACATGGCCGGGGTCGAGATCAGGAAGCTGGACGACTTCCCGCAGGAAAAGTATCCGTGGATCGAAATCCTCCCGCGCCAGTACGCGGTGTTCGAGCACAAGGGTTCGCTCGAGCTGCTGCCGCAGACCCTTGAGTACATCTACAAGACCTGGCTGCCGGCCTCCGAATACAAGGGGCTGAATGCCCCGGAGCTGGAACGCTACAGCGCCGATTTCAACCCGAAGCTCAAAACCGGCAAGCTGGAAATCTGCGTCCCGGTCGAAAAGAAAACCTGATGGGCAACCGGCAGCGCGGACCTGTTTCGCGCTGCCGCTCGAGCCCTATTTGCCCTTGATCCGTCGTGCCCGTAACAGGTCGATGCCCAGGGTGATGAAGCCGAAGAAGCTGATGCCCAACACCATCAACAAACCGATTTCCACGCTGCTCATAAGCTGTTTCCCCTTCGGGTGATCAGAGACAGTGTTCATGAATAGACCGTCCCGAATCCGAAGAAAAGCGCTTATACGCAGGCTTTACGCCGCCCGCGCGGATCGATATGAACACCTTATTCCTTTATCCTTGGCGTCCTTGTTTTCACTGATTTCGAGCCGCCATGAACACCGTCATCCGCCACGTCACCGCCGCCGACCTGGATCGCTGCTACGCCATCGAAATCCTCGCCTATGAAGGCGACGAAGCCGCGACCCGCGAGAAGATCGCCACGCGCATCGCCACCTGGCCGGACGGTTTCATCGTCGCCGAGGTGGACGGGCAGGTAGCCGGGTTCATCAACTCCGGCGCGGCGTTCGAGGTGCAGATGTCCGACGAGGCGTTCAAGGAACTGATCGGCCACGACCCGGCCGGGCCGAACGTTGTGATCATGTCGGTGGTGGTGCACCCGGATTATCAGGGCCTGGGTCTGGCCAAGCGCCTGCTGGGCGAGTTCATCGAGCGCATGCGCGCCCAGGGCAAGGCGACGATTCACCTGATGTGCAAGGAACGACACATCCCGCTGTACGCCGGATTCGGTTTCGCCTACATCAAACCGTCCGAGTCCGACCACGGCGGGATGGCGTGGCACGAGATGATTCTGACGCTGTAAAAACCTCAGTAGAGCGTTTCACGCACCCGCGCCGGGGCCTCGCGATCATAGGCCTCGGCATCGAACTGCCCATCATTCAGACGCTTGTGAAACGTACCCGCCGTCGGCAGTGCCGAGCGCGGTAGATGAGTTTGCGGATTCCACGCATCCGAACGCACAAACGCTTTCGAGCAATGAAAGAACGCCGCTTCCACCGTCACCAGCAACACCGTGCGTGCCGGTTTGCCGTTGACCGCGAAGCTTTCCAACAGCTCCGGATCAGCGCTGATCGTTGCGGTGCCATTGACCCGCAACGTCTCGCCAATCCCCGGAATGATGAACAACAGCGACACCCGCGGATCGTGCAGCACGTTGCGCAAGGTATCGATGCGGTTGTTGCCCGGACGGTCCGGCAAAGCCAGGGTGCGTTCGTCGATGATTCGCACAAACCCCGGCGCATCGCCACGCGGCGAACCGTCGATACCATCGGCGCCCACCGAGCTGACAATCACCAGCGGCGAGACCCGGACCATCGCCTGATAGTCCTCGTTGAGAAAGCCGATCTGCTTGCGCACCGCCCGCTCGTGGGGCAATCCGTAAATAGCTTCCAGCGCTTCGATTGAATCGATCATCGTTGATCCCTCGACGATTAGAAGAACAGGCCCATGCGTCGCTCGTAACCGATGCGCCCTTTGTACGCTTCGCCGCTGTCGACGAAACCGTACCTGGCATACAGCGCAATCGCGGCGTCGTTGTCGGCATCCACCGACAGTTCCAGCCCTTTGATCTCCGGCCAGGCCTGACGCGCAACGTCCGGCAGTGCCAGCAGGCAAGCCTTGCCGTAACCCTTGCCTTGTGCGCGGTGATCGACTTGCAATGCATGCAGGGTGGCGCTGTGTTCATCGGCCCATTCCGGCAACACCGGCGGGCGCTTGAGCAGCAGGAACGCCACCGGCACCTCTTCGGCCAGCAGTGCAAAACCTTTCACGCCGGGGCCGGGTTTCGACAGCAGCGTGTGCAGGGCGCCGTGGATGTCGCCGGAGAACTTGATCTGCTCGGCGTGGATTTCAATGGCCTCGACCTGCTGGCGTTGGGTGGCGTTCAGGCTTTCGTAAGGCACGAGTCGGGCTGACACGGGAATTTCCTTTTTCCTACAAAGATGAGCCCCGGATTCTAGCGATTTTGTTCTCTGGGAATTTTTTTTGTTTCAACTGTCGATCCGCCCAGTCGCCGAACGACAAAGGGTGTCTTCACAACAAAAACCAGGGAGAAAACCCATGAGTACGCAAGCGCAGATTCAAGCCATCATCGACACTTACCGTCAGGCCGTCATGACCAAGGATGTGGAAAAGGTCATGACCCTGTACGCCGACGACATCCTCTCGTTCGATGCGATCAAGGCCCTGCAATTCAAGGGCAAGGAGGCCTACCGCGCCCACTGGGTGGCCTGCATGGAAATGTGCCCCGGCCCGCACATCTTCGAATTCCACGAAATCGCCATCGAGACAGGCGACAACATCGCCTTCGCCCACTGGGTCGCCAATTGCGGCGGCACCAATGACAAGGGTGAAACCCAGAGTTGCTGGATGCGCGCCACCGCCTGCTATCGGCTGGTTGGCGGAGCGTGGAAAATTGCCCACGAACACTGGTCGGCACCGTTCGATCCGATGACCGGCTCGACCCTGTTCGATGCGAAACCCTGATCTTCAGCCATAGTTGATCCGTCCGATTCAGGAGAACGCCATGAAGTATTTATGCCTGGTCTACAGCGATGAGCGCCTGCTGCATTCGTCGCCCGACAGCCCGGAAGACGCCGAGTGCTGGGCCTACGCCGAGTCGATCCAGGGCAGCGGCCGGATGGTCGCGGCCGAAGCGCTGGAGTCGGTGCAGACCGCCACCACGGTGCGCATGCGCAACGGCAAGTTGTCGATCACCGACGGCCCGTTCGCCGAGACCAAGGAGCAGTTGGCCGGTTTCTACCTGATCGACGCGCGGGACCTCAACGAAGCAATCCAGGTCGCCGGCAACATTCCGGCGGCCCGGGTCGGCAGCGTCGAAGTGCGTCCCGTGCGGCAGTTGAATGTCTGAGGTCGCGGCCCGGGTCGCGCAGGTCTACCGCGAAGACTCGCGGCGGATCCTCGCGACCCTGATCCGTCTGCTTGGCGATTTCGACCTCGCCGAAGAAGCCTTGCACGAGGCGTTCTTCGTCGCGGTCGAGCGCTGGCAGCAGGATGGTGTGCCGGATAATCCACGGGCGTGGCTGGTGTCCACCGGGCGCTTCAAGGCCATCGACGTGTTGCGCCGGCGCGCACGGTTCAAGGCCTCGCAGCCGTTGCTGCTGGCGCAACTGGAAGAGCTGGAACAGTCCGAATGGGACGTTGAAGACGTGGAAGACGATCGCCTGCGCCTGATCTTCACCTGCTGCCACCCGGCGCTGGCGGCGGACGCGCAAGTGCCGCTGACCCTGCGCGAAGTCTGCGACCTCACCACCGAAGAAATCGCCCGTGCATTTCTCTCGGCCCCGGCGGCGATTGCCCAGCGCATCGTGCGCGCCAAGGCGAAGATCCGCGACGCGAAAATCCCCTATCAAGTCCCGAGCCTGAACGAACTGCCCGAGCGCCTCGACAGCGTGTTGCGGGTGATTTATCTGGTGTTCAACGAAGGCTATTCGGCGTCCGGCGGCGCCCAGGTGACCCGCGAGGATTTGACCCGTGAGGCGATTCGTCTCGGGCGTCTGCTGCTGGAGTTGTTGCCGGATCCGGAAGTCATGGGATTGTTGGCGTTGATGCTGTTGCATGAGTCGCGGCGTTCGGCGCGCTCATCGGCGGATGGGGAATTGATTCTGCTGGATGATCAGGATCGCAAATTGTGGAATGCCGAGCTGATTGCCGAAGGCTGCAATCTGGTGGAGCGGGCGCTGACCACCGGACGCTTCGGGCCGTACTGCCTGCAAGCGGCGATTGCGGCGGTGCATGCAGAGGCGCCGACGGCTGGGGAGACGGATTGGGAGCAGATCGTTGGGCTGTATGACGTGTTGCTGCGGGCGGTGCCGTCGCCTGTGATCGAGTTGAACCGGGCGGTGGCGGTGGCCAAGCGTGATGGGGCGCTGGCGGGGTTGACCTTGATCGAAGGGATTCTGGAGCGCGGGGACTTGCAGGATTACCACCTGGCACATTCGGCGCGGGCGGAGTTTTGTCGGCAGTTGGGGCGGGTTGAGGAGGCTCGGGAGGCTTACCGGCGAGCCTTGGAACTGACCCGGCAGGAGCCGGAACGCAGGTTTATCGAAGGACGATTGCAGGAACTCACTCCGAGCAATCGCCCTTGAAAAAATGGGATCAGGCCTGTTGCCGCGTAGCAGCCATCACAATCTCCCGAATACAAACCCCCTGCGGCTGCCCATACGCATAGGCAATCGCCGTCGCCACATCCTCGGCACTCAGCACCGTGCCGCCCATGTCCTGCTTCCACGCCTGATACCCGGTCTTGATCGCCTCATCCGTGGTGTGGCTCAACAACTCGGTCTCGACCGCCCCCGGCGCAATCGTGGTCACCCGCACGTTATGCGGCGACAGCTCCTCACGAAGATTTTCCGACAACCCGTGCACCGCAAACTTGGTCCCGACGTACGCCACATGGTTCGGGAACGTCTTGCGCCCGGCCACCGAGCTGACGTTGATGATGGTGCCGTGCTTGCGCTCGATCATCCCGGCGACCACCGCGTGCACGCCGTTGAGCAGGCCCTTCACGTTGACGTCGAGCATCTGGTCCCACTGCGCCGGGTCCTGTTTGCTCATCTCGCCCAGCAGCATCACGCCAGCGTTGTTGATCAGCGCGTCGGCCGGGCCGAACTGTGTTTCAGCCTCGGCCACAGCGGCCAGCAACGCGGCGCGGTCGGTGATGTCGACGCGGCGGCTGAGGGTGTTCGGCAGGGCCAGTGCTTCCAGGCGTTCGATGCGGCGCGCCAGCAACAGCAATGGATGGCCGGCAGCGCTCAAACGGCGGGCGGTGGCTTCGCCGATGCCCGAGCTGGCGCCGGTGATGATGATCAATGGCTTGCCCATGGTTGAACTCCTGAGATAAGAAAAACAAATAACCAGATTCGTGACGCAGTATATTTAGCCCGCTGGAGGCTGAAAAATGCCTTATTCCTCTGTCTGCCATCGGAATCTTCTATGGATATCCGTCATCTCAAAGCCTTCCTCGCCGTATTCGAGGAACGCAACATCACCGCCGCCGCGCAACGGCTGTTCATCAGCCAGCCCACGTTGTCGGTGACCATCAAACAGTTGGAAGAAGAACTCGGCGCGACGCTGTTCGTGCGTCAGCCCCGTGGTGTGGAGGTCAGCGACGAAGCGCGGCTGCTGTACCCGCAGGCGCGACGGATGGTGGCCGAATCCGAGGCGCTGAGCCGGATGTTTCGCGGCCGCGAAAACCGTGCGCCGCTGACCCTCGGCATCGAGGGCGACATCGCCGCCAGCCATATCGAAGCCTTCGTGCGCATGGCCCATCAGGCGTTGCCCAATCTGCTGTTGACCCTGGAGGAAGGCTGTCACGGCGATGGTCGATTGGCGGTCGAGGAAATGTGCTGCGAGGACGAACTGTTCCTGCCGTTGTGGGAAGAGTCCTATGTGATGGCGCTGCCCCTCGATCACCCGATGGCCAACGCGCAGGCGGGCTGGGCACCCATCGAGGACTGGATTACTTGTCCGCAGCATCCGTCCCATCAGCGGTTGATGGCGCTGTACGGACGCTCGCCGGAAGCGCTGGCGGGGCATGCCGGTTCACTGCAACAGGCGCTGCACATGGTGGCGGCGGGTGTCGGCGTAGCGATGTTGCCGCAGTCGCTGGTCAGCGGGCATGAGCGCATCGTCGTGCGTGCGTTGCACCTGTCGGCACCGACCCGGCGGGTGGGATTGTGCTACGCGGCGCAGGCGTTGGAGTTGCCGACAATGCGCGGGTTGCACGAGTATTTTCAGGTGAACCGCCCGGTCGATATTGCAGCGGCCTGAGCGGCCGCCATCGCCAGCAGGCTGGCTCCCACAGATCCGGTGTGGGAGCTAGCCTGCTAGCGATTGAGGGCACCGCTATTCCAGCATCTTGCTGAGCAACCAACTCCCCGCCGGCCCCGGCGGGTACAGCCGCGACCACAGCGCATCGACGAACACCGGTTTCGGCCAGCCGCGCACGTTCAGTTCCGCCAGCGAATCATTGCCGAAATGCTCCACCAGCCAGCGCGGCAGTGGCGCCCAGCCGAAGCCTTTCTGGGCCATCTCCAGCAGCATCAGATAACTTGGCGCCGACCACACCCGACCTTTGCCGCGACTGTCATAGGGATTGACGATGGTGGCCAGACGCAGCTCGCGATGCTGCTCAAGGATTGTTTGATCGATGGAATCCTGCGTCGCCAATGGATGGTTGCGGCCGACAAACAAGGCGATTTCAGTACGCTCGGCAACGGTCGCGGTCGCCAGATCCGGCGGGTAGCTGTCCTGCATTTCGGCGAATGCCAGATGCGCCCGACCGCGTTGCACCAGTTCGATCAGGTCATCGCACTCGGCGATCAGGCATTCCAGCTCCAGATCCGGATAGCGCTGCTCGAAGCCCACCAACGCGGCTTCGAAACGGTCGGACTGATAAGTGTCGGAAATCGCCACCGTGAGTTTTGGCTCGACGCCCTGGGCCAATTGCCGGGCGGTCATTTCCAGCCGGCTGGTGGCCGCCAGAATCGCCTCGGCCCGTTGCAGCATCACGTGGCCGGCCGGGGTCAGGGTCGGTTTGCGGCTGCTGCGGTCGAACAGCACCAGGTCCAGATCGATTTCCAGACTGGCGACGGCCGCGCTGACGGTGGACTGACTGCGCCCGAGTTTGCGCGCCGCTGCCGAAAAAGAACCTTGAGTAGCCGCCTGGACAAACGCCAGCAACACTTCCTGAGAAGCCATAAACTATCGCCTTGATCGATGGTTATTGGTTATGAAGTATCGGTGTGGTGCTGGATCATGGCAACCATCTTCACAGAGGACTTCGGCCATGACTGCCAACAAATCCATCACTGAACGTATCTTCCAGGCCATCGGTTTCGAACTGCTGGCGATCCTGATCTGTACGCCGTTGCTGGCGTGGATCATGGGCAAACCGCTGGTGGAAATGGGCGCCGTCACCATTGCCGTCGCGTTGCTGGCCCTGGGCTGGAACGTGGTGTTCAACGGCTTCTTCGACCGGCTGCTCAAGCGCTGGAACATCGCCCGTAACGCCTGGGTGCGGGTGGCGCATGCGCTGCTGTTCGAGGGCGGGCTGATCGTGATGGGCGTGCCGCTGATTGCCTGGTGGCTGTCGGTCAGCCTGTGGCAGGCGTTCCTGCTCGATATCGGTGTGCTGCTGTTCTTCCTGCCTTACACCTACGTCTACCACTGGGGTTATGACGTGGTGCGCGAGCGGCTGGTGATGCGCAGCGTCTGCCAGAATTGAAAACAAAAAATCGCAGCCTGCGAGGGCTGCGATTTTTTTTGTCCGGATTTTGTTCGGGCTTAAAGAAACATCCCGCCCGACGCTTCAATCCGCTGACCGTTGATCCACTGCGCCCCCGGCGACAGCAGCAGCGCCAGTGCGCCGCCAATGTCATCCGGCTGCCCGGCACGGCCCAGGGCGGTATTGCTGGCGACCATCGCATTCAGCGCCGAATTGTCGCGCACCGCGCCGCCGCCGAAGTCGGTCTCGATGGCGCCGGGTGCCAGGATATTCACGGCGATCTGCCGCGCACCCAGCTCCTTGGCCTGATAACGGGTCAGCACTTCCATCGCGCCTTTCATCGCCGCGTAGGCGGCATAACCCGGCAGGGTGAAGCGGGCCAGACCGCTGGAGATGTTGATGATCCGGCCGCCATCGTTGATCAGCGGCAGCAGTTGCTGAGTCAGGAAAAACGGCCCTTTCAACTGCACATTCATCAGCAGGTCGAACTGCTCCGGCGTGGTGTCGGCGAAGGAGGCATGCACACCAATCCCGGCGTTGTTGATCAGGAAATCGAAGCGCGGCTGCCCGAGCTGTTGCAGCGCTTGCTCCACCCGCACGGCGAACTCGGCAAAACCTTCGCTGCGGCCGACATCCAGTTGCAGCATCACGGCGTTTGCGCCGAGTGTTTTCAGCTCCTCGACCAGCGATTGCGCTTCGTCGGCGCGGCTGTTGTAGGTGCCGATGATGTCCACGCCTTGGGCGGCAAGGTGCAGGGCGGCGTTCTTGCCGAGGCCACGGCTGGCACCGGTGATCAATGCGATTTTGCGGTTCATGGGATTTCCTCGAGAGCAGTGACGGTTGATGCAGCAAAGTTTATTTATCCGCTGTGGGGTGATAAACAGACTGAAACCGGAATCACTGGTCGGTCATTCCGAACAATCAACAGGTGGCCCATGAACAAACTGGAACTGCTGCGCACCTTCGTCCGGGTCAGCGAATTGTCGAGTTTCACGATGGCGGGGGAGAGTCTGGGGCTGCCGCGCTCGACGGTGTCCGAGCAGGTGCAGGCGCTGGAAACTCTGCTCGGCACGCGTTTGCTGCAACGCACCACGCGCCGGGTGCAGGCGACTCAGGACGGTCTCGCGTTGTACGAGCGCAGCAAGGATCTGCTGTCGCACATGGACGAAATCGAGAACCTGTTCCGTCAGGACGAAGCGTCGCTGACCGGGCGGATCCGGGTCGACATGCCTAACATTCTGTCGCGGCGGCTGATCATGCCGAAGTTGCCGGAATTCATGGCCCGGCATCCGAACCTGGAGCTGGAAATCAGCAGCACCGATCGCCGGGTCGACCTGCTCGCCGAAGGCTTCGATTGCGTGGTGCGCATCGGTGCGCAGCCGGACCAATCGGTGGTCGCACGGCATCTGGGGGATTTCAGCATGATCAACTGCGCCAGCCCTGCGTATCTTGAGCGCTACGGCGTGCCGCAGACGCTTGAGGATCTGGCGCAGCATCGGCTGGTGCATTACGTCGGAGTGCTGGGTTCGCGATCGGAAGGGTTTGTCTACGAGCAGGGCGGGCAGGTCCATCGCGTGCCGATGGCCGGCAGCGTGACGGTCAACAGCACCGATGCCTACGAGTCGGCGTGTCTTGGGGGATTCGGTCTGATCCAGGTGCCGCGTACCGGGATGAACACCTATCTGGACACCGGCGAGGTGGTGACGGTGCTGCCGCAATACACCGCGCCGGCGATGGGCATTTCACTGCTGTACGCGCGGCAGCGGCATCTGCCGTTGCGGGTGCGGGTGTTCATGGACTGGCTGGGGGATCTGATTCGTTCGACGCTCTGATTTCCGCCGCAAATCCCTGTGGGAGCAAAGGCTCTCACAGGGATTCGGGGCGATCAGAAGATCTGGGTGAACAGCCAGTACAGGCTGCCCGACAGCAGAATCGCCGCCGGCAACGTCAGCACCCACGCCATCAGCAGATTGCGGATGGTCTTCATCTGCAGGCCGCCACCGTTGGCGACCATGGTCCCGGCCACGCCCGAAGACAACACATGAGTGGTCGACACCGGCAGACCGAACATGTCGGCGGCGCCGATGGTCAGCATCGCCACCGTTTCCGCCGAGGCGCCCTGGGCGTAGGTCAGGTGGGTCTTGCCGATCTTCTCGCCGACCGTGACCACGATCCGCTTCCAGCCGACCATGGTGCCCAGCCCCAATGCAATCGCCACGGCGATCTTCACCCACAGCGGGATGAACCGCGTGGCGTTGTCGATCTGCTGCTTGAACAGTTGCAGTTTGTTGGTGGTGTCGGCGTCGAAAGTGCCGACCTTGTTCTTGTCCATCAGGCGAATGGTTTCGCTGGCCAGGTACATGTCGTTACGCACGTTGCCCATGGCCTCGGCCGGGACTTTCGACAGCGAACCGTAGCCTTTCACTTCTTCACCGATATGCCCGGTCAGCGCGGCGAGGGCCGGGATCAGTTGCGGCGTGGCTTCCTTGCTGCGTACGTAATCCGAGAGCACCGGACGCGGATCGGCCGGGGCCGGCAGCGGGGCGCTTTTCACCAGCGCCTGCTGGGTGACTTCGGCCACCGCCGCGAACTGCAGCGTCTGATCGGCAGGCATGGTGCGGTTCAGCGCGTAGGCCATCGGCAGGGTGCCGACCAGAATCAGCATGATCAGGCCCATGCCTTTCTGGCCGTCGTTGGAACCGTGGGCGAAGGACACGCCGGTGCAGGTGGCGATCAGCAGGCCGCGAATCCACCATGGCGGCGGGGTGTTGCCTTCCGGTGCCTTGTACAGCGAACGGTTCTTCACGAAGGCGCGCAGCGCCAGCAGCAACAGTGCCGCGCAACCGAAACCTACCAGTGGCGACAGCAGCAGCGCGTAACCGATCTTGGTCGCCTGAGCCCAGTCCACGCCGCTGGTGCCGTCGCGGCCATGCATCAAGGCATTCGCCACACCAACGCCGATGATCGAACCGATCAGCGTGTGCGACGACGAGGCCGGCAGGCCCAGCCACCAGGTGCCGAGGTTCCACAGAATCGCGGCGATCAGGAGGGCGAAGATCATCGCGAAACCGGCGGACGAGCCGACCTGCAGAATCAGCTCCACCGGCAACAGCGCGATGATGCCGAACGCCACTGCACCGCTCGAAAGCAACACGCCGAGGAAATTGAAGAAACCCGACCAGACCACGGCCACGTTCGGCGGCAGCGAGTGGGTGTAGATCACCGTGGCTACGGCGTTGGCTGTGTCGTGGAATCCGTTGACGAACTCAAAGCCAAGCGCAATCAACAGCGCCACGCCGAGCAACAGAAACGGCGTCCAGGTGGTGACCACCGTGCCCAGTTCGTGCATGTCGTGCATCAGGCTGTAGGCGGTGAACAGCATCCCCATGGCCAGCACGGCGAAGAACACCACGTAAGTGAAGGGGCCGGTTTTTTTGTCGAGCGCCGGCCTGCCGCTGGCAGCGGAGGCCGGGCTGGCGGTCAGGGAGGGAGTAGCCATGGGGGGACAATCCTGAGCGAGGGAAGGAGTGTCGCCCATGATCGTTGCTAAATATTACAGAGAGACTGCGGCAGATCAGTGTTCGGTGGATTAGCCGCACCGCTGATCTGAAGGGCGATGAAGATCCAATGTGGGAGCGAGCCTGCTCGCGATAGCGGCATGTCTCACACACTACTTTCGGATGTGCCGATGTCATCGCGAGCAGGCTCGCTCCCACAGGGGAAGTCGGCGCTCGGCAGCGTTTAGTAATCCCCGCGCTTGCGAAACGCCCAGCGTCCGGCAATCACGGTAAACGTGGCCACCAGCGCGACCAGAATCCAGAACCCTTCCGGATCGGTGGCCAGCGGCACGCCGCCGACGTTCATGCCGAAGAAACCGGCGATGATGTTGATCGGCAGCGCCAGCACCGTGACCACGGTCAGGGTGAACAGCGTGCGGTTGCTCTGCTCGTTGAGGTTGGCGGCGATCTCTTCCTGCAACAGCTTGATCCGCTCGCCGAGGGCCGTAAGGTCGTTGATGATCAGCGCGAACTCCTCGGTGGACTTGCGCAGCTCCTTGACGTCTTCCTTCTGCAACCAGGACGGTGGCCGGTTGAGCAGGCGCAGCAGCGAGCCCGGCTCCAGCGCCAGCAGCCGTTGCAAGCGCACCAGCACCCGGCGGTTGGCGCCGAGTTCAGCACGGTTGGTCGACAGCCGCGAGGAGAGTAGTTCGTCCTCGACCTGATCGACGCTCATGCTGGTCTTGCGCACGATCTGGGTCAGCACTTCGCCTTGGTCGCGCAACAGGTGCACGAGCAATTCCGACGGCGAGCGAAAGCACTCGCCGGCCTTCACCGACGAACGCAGTTTGTCCACCGAATGCAGCGGTTGCAGACGCGCACTGACGATCAGTTTGCTGCGCACGCAGACCCACAGCGTCGACACGTCCGACGACACCATGCTACTGAGGTTGAACACCACGTCGTTGACCACCGCCAGCAACGCCGAATCGACATGCTCGATGCGGGTCGAGCGCGAACCTTCATGCAGCGCCTCGAAAAATTCCTGGGGCAATTGCAGATGACTTTTCATCCAGCGCTCGCACGCGGCGTGGGCCAGGTTCAGGTGCAGCCAGAGGAATTCGTCGCTGTCGCTGTCGTCCTGCAGGCAGCGCAGGGCGGTCGCCGAATCCACTTCGCGCCCGCGCTCGCCCGGGCGAAAACGGAAGCCGTAAAGCAGGCCAAACAGATCAGGATCGCGATGGCTGATATCCAGGCTGTGGTTCATGAAGTCTCGCTGCAAGGAAGGCGTCTGTTGCGGGATTTGCAGATTCACCTGAGCCGCATCATTGCAATGCAATGTGACGTTTTGGTGACGGTGAAATGACGTCAAAATCAATGCCTTACCGGCGGTCGGAATTTTCTCAAGAAGTGCTCTGGCACGCCGATCACGCATGAGTTAGGTTGCGCGCCTTCGGCCAAGAGCCAAGGTCCGCCGACACGGATGTCCGGCCACAATTCACGTCTTGTCGGACGTGCCTCATCCCTGTCATGAGTACCTGCGATGCTGCAAAAATCCCTGAGAGCGCAAATTCTCGCCCTGCTGAGCGGCAGCCTGTTGGCGATGCTGTTGATCGCGCTGGCCTGCTTTCATTTCCTGTCCAACGGCGTGCAAAGCTACAGCCAGTTGATCGCCGGTCCCTTGCACACCTCGCAACTGATCGACGAAGCCAACCTGCAATTCAAGGTGCAGGTCCAGGAGTGGAAAAACGTCCTGCTGCGCGGCAAGCAACCGGCAGACCTGGCCAAATACTGGGGCCAGTTCGAGGATCGTCAGCGCGATGTGCAGAACATCCTCGGTGAACTGGCCAATCAGAAAGGCCTGGAGCCTTCGCTGAAAACCCGCATCGAACGTCTGCGTGAAGAACATCGTCTGCTCGGCAGCGCGTACCAGAAAGGTCGCGATGCCTACGTAGCCGCCGGTGCCGATCCGACGGCGGGCGACGTGGCGGTCAAAGGCGTCGACCGTGCCGCCAGTGACCAGATGAGCGAGCTGGTGGCCGAGCTGCGCAAGCAGGGCACCGAGCAGTCGGCACTGATCAGCGCCAGCGCCGATCGCACCGTGATGCTGGGGATTCTGGTGATGCTCGCGTCCGGTCTGTTGATTGGTCTGCTGAGCCTGTGGCTGGTCAACCGCAACCTGGTCGAGCCGATCCGCAAACTCATCGACTACGTCACCCAACTGAGCAAGGGCCGTCTGGTCGAGCGTGTGGCCAGCGACCGTCAGGACGAACTGGGCAATCTGGCTGCTGCGGCCAACACCCTGCGCGATTTCCTCGCCGAAACCTTCAACCATCTGCAGCGCAGCGCCAAGGATCTGGACAGCGCCAGCGGCGAGTTGAACGCCATCGCCACCGTGATGGCCGGCGGCACCAACGAGCAGTTCAACCGCACCGATCAGGTGGCCACGGCGATGAACGAGATGTCCGCCACCGCCCAGGAAGTCGCCCGTCATGCGGCCGATGCGGCGCGTGCTGCCGACGATGCCGACCAGTCCGCCCAGCAGGGTGAAAAGGTCATGCAGAGCACCATCCACAGCATCACCCAGATGCGCGGCGAAATCGCCAACACCGCCACGGTGATCCGTCGTCTGGAAGCCGACAGCGGTCGCATCGGCAAGGTGCTGGAAGTGATTCGCGGCATCGCCGAGCAGACCAACCTGTTGGCGCTCAACGCCGCCATCGAAGCGGCCCGGGCCGGTGAAGCCGGGCGTGGTTTTGCGGTGGTGGCCGACGAAGTGCGCAACCTGGCGCAGCGCACGGCGGAGTCGATCATCGAGATCAACCAGATCATCCAGAGCGTGCAGACCGGCGCGGTGGATGCAGCCCACGCCATCGACAGCGGCCAGACCCGCAGCGATGAAAGCGTCGAGCAAGTGACCCAGGCCGGCGCCATGCTTGAGCGCATCACCCATGCGGTGGAAGCGATCCGCGACATGAACCGTCAGATCGCCACGGCGGCTGAAGAGCAGACCTCGGTGGCCGAAGACATCTCGCGCAACCTGACCGAGATCACTTCGATTGCCAGCACCAACCTCGACAACGTGCAGCGCACCGAAAGCGCCAGCCAGAACCTGCACGGCCTGTCCGGGCAACTCAACGACGTCACCGCTCGCTTGAGCGTCTGACCCGCCAGTGACTGTGTACCGGCCCGGTTACCGAGTCGGTACACAGTCGATCTCAATTTCATGTGTGCATCGCCGATGGCCGGTTATCTATAACCGTCATTGGAGATTTCCCATGGTCAGCATCACGTCTGTTTCGATCAATCAGACCGTCACCACATCTACCAGCAAAACATCGATTGCCGACACGGGCGATGACACCTCGACCTCTGCGGCAGCCGGCACCGGTGTGAAGGCCGACACCAGCAAAGTCGCGGCGGGCGGTGGTGCGGCGCCGTCGGGTGACAGCAGCTCCAGCAATGATGAATCGGATACCGTGAAGGAACTGCGCAAGCAGATCGCCGAGCTGCAAAAGCAATTGCAGGAACAGCAACAGGCGCTGCAAGCGGCCCAGGCCAAGCAGGAAAGTCAGGATGCGAAGGCGGCGGATGTTGCGGCTGCGCAGTCGCAGATCGCGACGACGTCGGCTTCGTTGCAGACGGCTACGGCGGCGTTGTTGGCGGCGTTGCAGGAGTCTGATTCGAGTACGTCGGGTTCGCTGGTCAGTACCTCGGCATAACGTTCGGACACAAAAAAGCCGCACGATCCGAAAATCGTGCGGCTTTTTTGTGTGGCAATCAGTGATCCTGCTTGTTGCTCAGGACCTTGCCGGTGGCCGCATCCAGATCCACGTCCCATTCCTTGCCATCGGCGGTACGCAGCTCGACTTCGTACTCATAGCCGTTGAAATGGTTGTCCAGGTCGGTGTCGACGATGGTCGCGCCCGGGTGCAGGGCCAGGGCAATCTTGTTCAGCTCTTCCAGTGGCTTGATCTTGCCGGATTTGACCAGCTCAGGGATCTGATCGACACGAACGTCAGCCTGGGCCAGGCCAGCGGTGAGGGTCAGGGCAGCAGCGGTAAACAGGGCAGTCAGGGTTTTCATCGGTTATTCCTTTGGGTGATTCGTTCAAGTGAGTTCAGGTTAGTCACCGCAACTTAATTCACCCTTAAAAATCGCCGCAGGTGTTTGCGTCGTTTGTTCAATCGCCGTTCGCGGGCAACTTTCATGCTCGGCCTTCGATCAAGGGAGGTGGACATGAAACGCATTTTTTCGTGGTTGTACGCGCCGGTATTCTGGGTTGGATTCATCGGCGGCGGGATTGGACTGGCGGGGCATTCGCTGCTGTGGTTGATGCCGCTGTTTGTTGTGGCACTGGCGGTGTCGTTTGCGGCCGAATGGCTGCTGCCGTATGAAGTGAACTGGAATCGCCCGGCCGGTGATCGTCGTCGCGACATGCTGCACGCACTGGTCAACGAAGCACTGAACGCTGTCGGCCTGTTGGCGTTGCCGGGGCTGGTGACGTTGTTGGCGATTGACGGTGCTTGGCCGTCGAACTGGCCACTGTGGCTGCAAGTCGGTCTGGCGATTTTCATTGCTGATGCGGGCGTGAGCCTGATGCATTACGCCAGCCACCGGGTGCCGTGGATGTGGCGGTTGCACGCGATTCATCACAGCGTCGAGCGGCTCTATGGGTTCAACGGTTTGATGAAACATCCACTGCATCAATTGTTGGAAGCGACGGCGGGGTTGTTGCCGTTGCTGGTGCTGGGCATTCCGTCCGAAGTGGCGGTGTTGCTGGCGTTCGCCATTGCGATCCAGCTGTTGTTGCAGCATTCGAACGTCGACATGCGCGTCGGCCCGTTGCGCTGGATCTTCGCCTGGGCGCCGCTGCATCGCTTTCATCACATGAAGTACGGGCGCGCCGGTGACGTCAATTTCGGGCTGTTCTTTACGCTATGGGACTGGCTGCTGGGGACCGGTTTTTACACGGAGCATTACCGGATCGGCGAGGGCGACCTGGGCATCGGCAGTCGTCCGGATTTTCCGCGTGACTACGTGGCGCAACTGCTCGATCCGTTCGAACTGGCAACGCTGGGCAAGGAACCGAAAGTGCCGGATGGCTTGCGACGTTGAGTCAGTCCAGCAGACGCAATTCGATGTGCTGCAACGCCTGGCGGGCGGTGACGCCGAAGAGTTTTTTCAGGCTGCGGGAGAAGTGCGCGGAGTCGGCAAACCCGGCGGCGTGGGCGGCGTCGGTCACCGGGCTGCCGGCGATTATTGACGCCATCGCCAGTCGCAATCGTCGCCACAAGACGAGTCGCCGCACCGGCAAACCGACCTGACTGACGAACAATCGCTGCAACTGACTCATGGATACATGCGCAGCATCGGCCACGGCACTGGCGGCGACTTTGCTCGACAGCGAGGCATCGACAGTGGCGAGGGCGCGTTCGATTCGCGGGTCATTCAGCGGGCGTCGTGGGCATTGGCCGATGGCGTGATCCAGTGCCGACAACGACAGCTCACTGTCGAACAGCGCATCACGCAGCACTTGGGCGTCGAACCGCAAGGGTTCGGCATACACGGTGAACACGGGATCCGGCGCCTCGACAATCGCATGGCGAGTCTGGGATGTAATCAATAGGCGGGAAGTGGTGACGGCGTTGTCCTCGACCAGCACAGTCACTGGCCGGTCAGGCGCAAGAATCAGTTGATGCGCATAGTGGGAGTGGGGCGCAGTGCGCCCCGACATCCCGTGGATCAGGCCATGGTCGTGCCCCAGCCAGAGGCGGCCTGTCCACGGGGTGTCCGGTTGCATCAGAAACCGTTGTTCTTCAGCACCTGATCCACACTGGCGGCGGCCGGGCGTTTGTAGAACTTCAGCAGTTCGCTGGCGCGGTTGGTGAAGATGCCGTCGACGCCGGCAGCCATGACTTTTTCGTAGTCCACCGGCTCATCGACGGTGTAGACGTGCACCAGCAGGCCCTTGTCGTGGGTGTATTTGTTCATCCATGGCTGCACGAGGTCCGAATAGCTCTGATCGCCGCCGTGGGTCAGTTTGGCCGAAGGACCGGTGCCGATGGCGCCCTGGGCCTTGGCGTAGTCGATCCATTGCTTGAATTCAGCTTCGGATTTCGGCTCTTGCTTGCCGTAGAAAACGTTCTTGTCCTTCTCGCCGGATTCGGCAAAAGTCACTTTCGATTTTGGCTCGATGCTGCCTTCGCCGACCCACAGCAACAGGATCTTCGGCACCTGCGGCATTTCCTTTTGCAGCAGTTCGAGGCTGTTTTTCTCGAAGGTCTGCAGGATTACCTTGCCGTTGCTTTCGCCGACGCTGGCAACGTTTTTCGCCGGTTTGGCGCCCGCCGGAATCAGCAGGCCGCGAGCCTGGAGTTTTTCTTTCAGGTCATGCTCGATGCCGGGGAACAGTTGCGGCTCCTTGGTTTCGATGTACAGGCCCGGCTTGTGCTTCGGATTGGCCTGGGCGATGTCGATGATTTCGTCGAGGGTCAGAATCTGCAGGCCGACGTAGGAAGGACGCGCGCGATCCGGGTAGGCCTTGTTGTACCAGCTGCCGGCATCGAGAGTTTTCAGTTCGGCCATGGTGAAGGCGTTGGCCGGGCTGTCCTTGCGATCCGGGAACTTGGTGGCGACGTCGGTGGTGCGTTGCAGATTGTTGTCGTGCAGGGCGAACAGCACGCCGTCCTTGCTGCGCTGCAGGTCCATTTCCAGGTAGTCGGCGCCGAGGTCCCGAGCCAGTTTGTAGGAGGCGGCGGTGGATTCCGGTGCGTCGAAAGAGGCGCCACGGTGGGCGATCACTGCCGGGTGCGGAATGCCCTCGGAGGCAGCGAGTGCAACAGGGCTTGGCTGGGCGGCGGCATGGGCCTGGCCGAGGCCGAGCATCAGGCTCAGCAGCAGAGCGCTTTTGGTAAACGTGGCGGGCATGTCGAGGTCCTTTCGCAGGTATTTTCGAAGATGTCCCTTTTAGCAACTCAAACGAAAACCTGCTATCGCAAGACCGACATAAACGTACTGAAAGCGAAAATTTCCGCACTTTTGTGCGTTTGTTTGCAGTACGCTTGGCCACGGCAACCACCCCGGCAGAGGGTGTGCCTCAATGCCCTGCGTGTAAACCTTCGATCACTCTTGTGAGGTTTACCATGCGCATCACATCCCAACTCATCTGCCAGGCGGCCGACGACCTCAAGGGCTTTGTCGGCCTCAACCGCAAGACCGGCCAGTACATCGTGCGTTTCAGCGAAGATTCGTTCGGCATGGACGTGGCCGATGACGGCATCATTCCCGCCAGCGAATTCGTCTGGGCCCCCGCCACCGAACAGACCATGACGCTGAAGCGCGAGCTGATCCAGTTGCTGCTCGATCAGCACATCGATGACCGGATCAACATCACCGAACCGTTGCGGGTTTACATGAGCAAGCGCGAAGTGCCGGAGATTGTGGCGGTGCGCAGTCTGGTGAAGGGCTGAGGCTTTCGTTGATTCAGTTGCCGCCATCGCCAGCAGGCTGGCTCCCACAAAGGATCTGTGGCGTCCACAAGTTTCCCTGTGGGAGCCAGCCTGCTGGCGATGAGGCCAGTAAATACAACTCAAAACTTACTGCCCAAACCGATACTCCCGCTCAACCCGACACACCCGCGTATGAAACGCCGAATACCACTCGGCCCGCCCACGCGCCTGAATCACCCGGTGCTCCGGATGCTCGCGCCAGGCCAGAATCGCCGCCTCGCTCTCCCAATACGAAATCGTAATCCCCACCCCGTCCGCGCCCCGGATCGAATCGATGCCGAGAAGCCCCGGTTGATCGGCAACCAACTGCATCATGCGCTCGGAGGCTTCGGCGTAGCCGTTGTCGCCCTCGGTGCGGGTCGAAGTGAATATCACGACGAAACACTCAGTGTCCGGTTTCATCGAGGTTGCTCCGCACAGGCTTCGACAAATGCTCGCACCAGCGGTGGCATTTGCCCTTTGAGCGCGGCACGTTCCGGCTGAAACAACGTCGCGACGAAGAACACATGGCTTTTCAGTTCGATGGCGCGCAGATCGCCTGCAGAATCGTGGCCCATGGCGTGCAGGTCATGGGTCAGCAATTCCCGTTCGAACTGCGGATTCACCCCAAAACGGCAGCGATAGCCTTCACGAATCTCGGATGTTTCGTACGCCTTGGCAATCAACGAACCGGGCACCAGATGGATGCTGTCCACCGCTTCCACCAGCGAACAGCTCAGCGGCGAGAGCACGGCACGGCTGGAATCGGGCGAGGTTTCGCCATGCTCGGCATCGGCCCAGCCCAATACGTTGCGGGAAAACTCGAGTACCGCATGTTGAAAACCGCCGCAGGTGCCGAGGAACGGTCGCTGCTGTTCTCGGGCAAAACGGATGGCCCGCAGCGCGCCAGCTTCACTCTTGTAAGGGCTGGCCGGGACGCACCAGAAACCGTCGAAGCCGTCGAGCGGTGTGTCGAGATGAATCCGGTCCGTCGCCAGCCATTCGAAATCGACGGGTCGGCGAATGTGTTCTGCCGCCAGGCCGAGGGCGACGGGGATGGCTTGATGGGCGGTGACTTGTGGGTCGTAGTCACCGATCAGGGCGATGCGCAGGGCTCTGGATTCCATGAGTGCTCGCTGTGCTTGTTGAGGGATGACGCTCACTATAGATTGGCGTTCACGCACTCAATATGGGCGTTTCCCCAAGTGATTAATGCAGCGACGCACTATCGACTCGACTTCCCGGATCTGGCGCTGATTCTCGCCCTGGTGCGTGGCGGCTCGCTGGCCCGGGCCTCACAGTTGTTGAAGGTCGATGTGTCGACGGTGTTCCGTGCCGTGCGCCGACTGGAAGCCGCACTCGGTCAGCAACTGTTCGAAAAAAGCCGCGCCGGCTACCTGCCCACCAGCCTTGCGCAGACCCTGGCGGAACAGGCTGAGCGCGCCGAGCAGGCACTGGAAGCGGCGCGCATCGGCGTGGAGCAGGGCGGCGCAGTGGTCAGCGGCACGGTGCGCCTGACCTGTACCGATTCGGTGCTGCAAGGTCTGCTGCTGCCGGCGCTGGCGCAGTTCATGCCGAACTACCCGGCGCTGACCATCGAGCTGAGCACCTCCAATGATTTCGCCAACCTCAGCCGCCGCGATGCCGATATCGCCCTGCGTCTGACGCGCACACCGCCGGAGCATCTGGTCGGACGGGAGCTGGCGAAGATTTCCTACCGGGTCTGCGCCAGTGAGCGTTATCTGCAAAACATCGATGCATCCGATCTGGCCGCCATGACCTGGATCGCCCCGGATGATTTCCTGCCCGATCACCCGACCGTGGTTTGGCGCCGCCAGCACTTGCCCAGCGTGACACCGGGCTATCGCTGCAACAGCATGCTGTCGGTGACGGAATTGGTGCGTGCCGGGTTAGGCGTCGCGGCGTTGCCGGACTTTCTGATCACCGAAGGTCTGCAAGCTTTGAGCGAACCGCTGCACGGTTACGACACCGCCCTCTGGCTGCTGACCCGCCCGGACTGCCGCGCGTTGCGCTCGGTGGTCACGCTGTTCGATGAACTCGGGCGGGCGCTGCGTTTGCCGTGATCAGGCCTGCGGGTTCTGGCGCATGTGATCGTGCAGCTCGCGGGTCAGGCCTTCGATGCGCTCGGTGAGGTTCTTGGTCATTTCGGTGAGCCGGGTGTTCTGCTCCAGCAGCTCCAGCAATTGCGCGGTGTTCTTCGCGGCCTGGACCTGACGCTCGGAATTGGCCACGGCCAGGGCTTCCCGGTGCTGGGCGTCGGCGTCCGATTGCGCTTTGTCCCGTGCGGCCTGACGGGTCTGGGCCAGCAAAATCAGCGGTGCGGCATAGGCCGATTGCAGGCTGAACGCCAGGTTCAACAGGATGAACGGATAAACGTCGAAGGTCGTGATGCCAGACATATTCAGGCAAACCCACAGCACCACGATCAGGGTCTGGGCACCGAGAAAGGTCGGCGTACCGAAGAACCGCGCAAACGCCTCGGCCCGCAGGGCGAACTTGTCGTTGCCGAAGGTTGTGTTGAGGTGAGCGTGGGGGCGGTGGAAGCGCAGGTGATCAACAGGCGCGGCGGGGGATTCGTTTTTTTCGGTGGTCATGACGGACTCGGCAGGGCTTGGGACGTTGAATCACTATAGCCCTGCGTCGCCCGTGTCGGCCTATCCCGGCGCACGCTCGTTGGCGAACATACTCACGGCGTCCACCGCTTCGCTGGCGCCATCGCGAATCTGCAGAATCACCGTCCCCGCCTGATCCGCCAGCTCGACGCCTTGCGCCGCGCGACCACGGGTGCCGTCCATGCTCTTGATCGCCTGACGGGTTTCGCTCTGGATCAGGCCGATCATGTTGGAAATCTCTGCCGTCGAACCGCTGGTGCGGGCTGCCAGTTGTCGCACTTCATCAGCCACCACCGCAAAACCACGCCCTTGCTCACCGGCCCGCGCCGCCTCGATTGCCGCGTTGAGCGCCAGCAGGTTGGTCTGGTCGGCAATCGCACGGATGGTGTTGACGATGGCGGTGATCTGCTCGGAGCGCTCGCCGAGCTGGGCGATCAGGGTCGACGACTCGGCGATGTCATCGGCGATTTCGCGCATCTCGCTGGCCGCTTGCTGAATGACTTGCGTGCCTTGCTCGGCGACTTTTCGGGTCGCCACCGAGATGTGGTAAGCGGCGCTGGCGCTACGGGCGTCCTGCTCGTGCTGCTCGACCCGGGCGGTGACGTCCGAGGCGAATTTCACCACTTTGCACAGGCGCCCGGCGGCGTCGTAGACCGGGTTGTAATTGGCTTCCAGCCAGACGGTTCGCCCGTGTTTGTCGATACGTTCGAACTGCCCGTGGAAAAACTCGCCCTGATTGAGCCGGCGCCAGAAGTCCTGGTAGGCGCTGCTGCTGACCAGATGTGCGGGGCAGAACAAGCGGTGATGTTTGCCCTTGAGTTCGGCCTGGGTGTAGCCCATGCGCGTCAGAAAATTCTGATTGGCCGTAAGAATGTTGCCGTCGAGGTCGAACTCGATCACCGCCATGGCCCGGTCGATGGCCTGCAATTTGGCGTTGGCTTCGCTTTCCTGCTGCACCTTGGCTGTGACGTCCATGGCGTACTTGACCACTTTCACCACGCGGCCCGACGCATCCTTGATCGGGTTGTAACTGGCTTCAAGCCAGATCGGCCGGCCCTGGCTGTCGATGCGCTCGAAAGTGCCGGACTGGAACTGACCGTTTTTCAGTCGCGACCACAGTTCGGTGTACTGGCTGCTGCGAGCAAATTCCGGTGGGCAGAACTGGCGGTGGGACTGACCAATTACCTGTTCGGCCTTGTAGCCCGTGGTCTTCAGGAAGTTGTCGTTGGCGCGCAGGACCACGGCGTCGAGATCGAACTCGATCACCGCCATGGAGCGGTCGATGGCTTCGAGCAAACCGGATTGCTCGGTGATGGTGTGTTGCAGGTCATCGATGACGGACTGATGGCGATTGAAAAACATGCGGGGTGCGCTCCGGAAATAGGGCTGAGGTGTTGTCCCTGTTCCTGCGCTGGCCGGCCGAACGAGCTGACGACATTGGGCAATGACCATTAAAGTGCCAGCATCCAGGCTGGCGATCTGATCTTATACAAACTTATTAAACTTGTACAAGAAAGTGCGGTGTCACTTTGTCGTACAAGTCTTGTCAGGCATTGGAGCGGCTCAGCGCGACACTGATCGTGTTGCGGCCCGTATGTTTGGCGGTGTACAGCGCCTTGTCGGCATCATCCAGCCAGTGCAGCGCATCCGGGTAGGTCGGGTGAAAACGTGCCAGCCCGATACTCAGGCTGACCCGCAACTCCGGCACATCGGGATGACGGTATTGGTGCAGGGACTGGCGCAGCTGCTCCATCAGTGCTTCGGCTCTGCTCAGTGGCAGGTTGGGCAGGATCACGCAGAATTCGTCGCCGCCGTAACGGCCGGCCAGCTCGCTTTCAGTCAGCAAGGATTTGAGTTCGCGACTGAGTTGCTGGAGCACCGCATCGCCGACGATGTGCCCGTAACTGTCGTTGATCACCTTGAAGTGATCGACGTCGATCAGCGCGAGGGTGGCCTGGCTGTTGTGTTCGCGGCACTGCTGGAACTTGAGGTGCAGCAGGTCTTTCCAGGCCCCGTGGTTGAGCAGACCGGTCAGGCTGTCGGTGCGGCTCAGGGCACTCAGGGTGCGCTTGTGTTCGGCGAGTTTGATCGCCAGCCGATAGCAGACCATGCCCAGCGCCAGCGGATAAAGAGTGAGCATCGGCAGGCACGCCCAGACCTGGGTCTGCGTCGCCGTCAGGGTGAACTTGACCCCGAACAGCGACCAGCCCAGCAACACGCCGATCACTTGGGCGAGGGCGCCGAGCAGGAACAGGCGTCGGCCGCCGGCGGCGACGTTGTTCATGGTCATCATCGACAGAATGGTCACGGTGACCAGCGGATTGAACTGGAAACACGCGGTCCAGAAGCCGCCGAACACCGAGTCATAGAGCAGATTGCGGCGCTCGGCGCGGTAGGGGAAAGCCGAGCGGGTCGACCATTGATAGGCGACGTGTGGCCAGAGAAAACCGTGGAACAGCAGCAGCGCCCAGAGCCACGCCGGCACATTCAATGGATACAGCGCGGCGCCGACGCTGAAGAAACCGATCCCCAATCCAATGGCACGTGGCAAGTAGATACGTCTGGCGAATGACAAGCCTTTGCCGCGTTGGTTTTCCATGATGTTCTTCGCCAGATTCATTCTGAAACACTTTGCAGTGTAATTCTTCAGAGCGACCGTTCATCGGTCAATGACAGACATTGTCATTTATTCCAGCGGGAAAATTCAGTGTCCTTGTGAGCCATTTACGCGGCGCAGACGTGATCTAGAGCTGGTAGCAGGCCAGGAACATGTCCAGTGCCGAATCGACCACGGCATTTTGCATGGTGCTGTCGAGCGAGGGCTGACCCATGGAAATCTGCGGCCAGAAGGCGAAGGATTTGAGCAGTCCCTGGACCTGATGCGCAGCGAACTCCGGATCGGCCGGTTTCAACCGGCCATCTGCCTGGGCGGCGCGGATCCACCCGGTCACGCTCTCCTCTCGTTCGCCCATGCGCGCCACCATGTTCTGCGCACGCTCGGGCGAGTGGATCGCGGCAGCGATGGCGACCCGGGCCAGATCCATGAAATTGTCGTCCGCCATCATCTGCAGTTTGGCCAGCAGCATCGTTCGCAGTTGTTCGCGCAAGGGCTGGTCGGGTTGATACGACACGGCTTGCTCGGTGCTGATCCGTGCCCACAACTGGTTGAGAATTTCGGCGAACAGCTCTTCCTTGCTGGGAAAGTGGTTGTACACCGTGCGCTTCGACACCCCGGCGGTGGCCGCGATCTTGTCCATGCTGGTGACCTCGAAACCGTTGGCACGGAATTCGGAAATGGCCGCCAGGATGATGGCTTCGCGTTTGCGGTCGGTGAGGCGCGTTGGAGCTGTCATAAATTCGATTCGGCAGGAAAAAGGAGGAAATTACACTCGGCAGTTTACTTGTCATCCGGATTCATGCAACCTAGAAAGTACACCGACCAGTGTAATGTTGCGTTAATCGCTGCAACCTAAAACCAGATGTCCGGCTGATGCGTGCGTGCCTTGGCCATTTATCGTCCCACCGTGGAAAACCGTGAATTGCGCGGTTTTTCTGGAGTCATTCAGTCATGGCCAAATCAATTTCTTCCGCGGTCAGTCCTGTACCTGAAGCTTCGCGCCAGGCCGAAGGGACATTCCGCAACCACGCGCCGGTACAGCGCGAAGGTGTGCGCAAGATGCTGCGCATCATGTGGAACATGATCTTCCACAAACCGCGTAACACCCGTCCTGCGTCGGCCATTCCGGTACAAGCGTTGACCCGTGCCGACCTGATGGCAGCGCCGAACCACAGCGTCTATCGCCTCGGTCACTCGACCCTGCTGCTGAAGCTGCAGGACAAGTTCTGGATCACCGACCCGGTGTTCGCCGAGCGCGCTTCGCCCGTGCAATGGGCCGGCCCGAAGCGCTTCCATCAGCCACCGATCAGCATCGATGAGTTGCCACCGATCGAAGCGGTGATCCTGTCGCACAACCACTACGATCACCTCGACTACGAAGCGGTGTTGAAACTCGCGGACAAGGTCAACGTGTTTCTCACGCCGCTGGGCGTCGGCGACACGTTGGTCAAATGGGGCATCGATGCCAGCAAGATCCGCCAGTTCGACTGGTGGCAGGGCACCGAAGTCGCCGGCATCCGCTTCATCGCCACCCCGTCGCAGCACTTCTCCGGCCGTGGCCTGTTCGATGGCAACCAGACCCTGTGGGCTTCGTGGGTCATCATCGACGGCGACACGCGGATTTTCTTCAGCGGCGACAGTGGCTACTTCGACGGCTTCAAACGCATCGGCGAACAGTTCGGCCCGTTCGACCTGACCCTGATGGAAACCGGTGCCTACAACGTCGAATGGCCCCACGTGCACATGCAACCGGAAGAAACCCTGCAAGCTCACATCGACCTCAAGGGGCGCTGGTTATTCCCGATCCACAACGGCACGTTCGACCTGGCAATGCATGCCTGGCACGAACCCTTTGATCGCATTCTTGCCTTGGCCTGGGAACGCAGTGTTTCCATCACGACGCCGAAAATGGGTGAGGCGTTTAACTTGATGCAACCCCAGCGTGGGGACGCATGGTGGTTGGAAGTGGAACAGGAGATGTCAGAAAAAGGGCGCGTTGCTTGTAGCGGCTACAAGGCTGGGTGAGTTTTCCTACCAGCACTGGTCCTTGTTGCTGACAGCCGTTTCCTGCGGCTTCGGTAGGCTTGGTCGCGAGTGAAATGACTCACTCGTGATTGGCTTAAACAAGGATTAGAAAATGAAATGCCGCTTTAAACGCAACATGAATACGCTGGCGCAGGCCATCCTGCTCTCGCTGGCCAGCAGCGCTGCCTTTGCAGCGCCTTCCGGTGCTGAACTGGAATACGCAAGCGCCAGCGAGCTCAGTGCAATGATGGTCAGCAACGAACTGACTTCGGTTGCGCTGGTTCAACACCTCATCGCGCGTGTTGCGGATCTGGACAAGCAAGGTCCCACCCTCAACGCCATTATCGAAATGAATCCCGAGGCTTTCGACATCGCGACGGCGATGGATGAAGAGCGTGCGCAAGGCAAGATCCGTGGCCCGCTGCACGGAATTCCGGTCCTGTTGAAGGACAACTTCGATACCGCTGACGGCATGCAAACCAGTGCCGGCTCAATGGCCATGGTCGGACAGCCGGCGACTCAGGATGCTTTTACGGTTCAACAGCTTCGTGAGGCCGGCGCCATCCTGCTGGGCAAAGCCAACATGAGTGAATGGTCGGGCATGCGTGATATGTCTCTGCCTTTGGGGTGGAGCGGGCGCGGCGGCCAGGGGAAAAATCCTCACCTGTTGAGCGCAAGTACCTGTGGTTCCAGTTCCGGCCCGGCAACTGCAGTGGCCGCCGGTTTCACACCGCTGGCAGTGGGCACAGAAACCAATGGCTCGATCAGTTGCCCGGCCTCGGCCATTGGCGTGGTCGGCGTCAAACCGACACTCGGGCTGTTCAGCCGTTCCGGCATTGTGCCGATCACTCGCCTGCAAGACACTCCGGGCACACTGACCCGTACGGTGCGGGACGCTGCATTGATGTTCAACGTCATGCAAGGCACTGATGCTGCGGACAGCGCCACTGCCAACGCCCCCACAGGAATCGACTACACGGCATTGCTTTCCGATGCCGCTCTGCAAGGCAAGCGGATCGGCTATCCAATCGCGTATACAGGATCCCACGACACGTTACTGACCCCGAATCCGGAGATGCTCGCCGCGATGGCTGTCTTGCGGGAGCAGGGCGCTACGTTGGTCCCATTGACCGTGCGTCTTCCAGACATCGAGGGCTACCTCAGTGGTCTGATGGGCGCGATGAAGCATGAGTTGCCAGAGTATCTGGCCAGCCGTCAGGGCTTGCCGATTGATTCATTGCAGACGTTGATCGATTTCAACCAGGCCAACCCCGGTGATGAGCATTACTGCCAGCAGATGCTGGAGGCAATCAACGCCGTTGAACTCACCCATGAGGAGGCGAGTGCACAGATTGCAATCATCAGCCAGAACTTCAAAGACGCTATCGATGAGCAACTGCGCGAACACAACCTGGACGCACTGTTTGCCGAAAACGATGGTTATTCCCAGTTTTCTGCGGCTACCGCAGGTTATCCGGCAATCACCTTGCCCTCGGGCATGAGCGATGACGGTACGCCGACTTCCGTGTTCTTATACGGCCAGCAATGGAGCGAGCCGCAGCTGTTGGCGATGGCGTACAGCTACGAGCAGGCTTCGATGGCATTGCGGCAGCCGGGGTTCAAGGAGTAATCAGGCCAACGAGGGTTCCCTTGCAACATGCCAGCGGAACCTTCGAACTCAAGCCACAGCAACAATCACATTCGGGCAACCATGCGCGGTGAATTATTCGACCATTGCCAAATCACCGCGCATCTCAACAGAGCCTGATTCCCTCATATTCGCTCCACACCCCGGCGCAAACCCCGGAAAGAACACCAACCCCTGCGCCTCAAACCGATACGTCAACGCCAGCCGCGCCGAATCCGCCACTTCCTGTTGCGCCTCGAACCGCTGGATGTCGTCTACCGAAACCCCAGTCTCCCGCGACAACTGTTCCATGCTCCAGCCCAACATCCCTCGGGCCTGGACGCAATGAGTCGGGGTGAACTGGAAAAGGGCAATACGTTCGAGGATGAGGTTCATCGTTGAAGTGGCCATGGTGTGCTCCGGGCTCGAGAGTGCTGATGAAAAATGTACTGTGTTTTTGTACAGTTGTTTTCGGCCGGGATCAAACGCATTTTTTGATTTGCCCTAGTTCGCCGCCTCCAACCAGACGGACGGTGCCTGACCTAGGATCCGACGGAACATCGTCGAGAACGCCGCCGGGCTGTCATAACCGAAATCCAGGGCAATCCGCGTCACCGCTTCACCCGCCGCCAGCCGTGCCAGCGCCAATACCACGCAGGCGCGCTGGCGCCATTGACTGAAACTCAGGCCGGTTTGCTGGCGGAACAATCTGTTGAAGGTACGCAAGCTTATGTGCAACTGATCGGCCCATTGCTGGGGGGATTGGTGGGCATTCGGTTGATGCAGAAAGGTCTGACACAGTTCGAGCAGTCTTCCGTCAGACGGCAGCGGAATGTGCAGCGGCAACGGTGCACTGCGCAGTAATTCATGCAGCAACAAATCGATCAGCGCACCGTCGCGCCCGGTCAGGTCATACGTCAGCGGCAGCTTCACCGCTTCCATCAGTAATTGCCGCATCAACGACGACACACTGATCACCTGACAACGCTCACTCAGATCCACCGTCCCCGGCTCGATATACAAGCTGCGGGTGCTGACCCCCAGCATCAACACCTCATGCGCCACCCCCGGCGGAATCCACACCGCTCGCTGCGGCGGCACCACCCAGTTGCCGTCATGCGTGTTGACCTGCATCACCCCGGTTGCGCCGTACAACAATTGCGCCCGCCGATGCGTATGACGTGGCAACAGATAGCCGTGGGAATAATCCGTACCGATCGCCACCACCGGGCGCGGCGTGTCATCCAGCAGATTGATCGAAATATTGCGCATCGAGCGGCACCCGGAAGTTGGCGTAAACGCAAACATTATTGGCTGACTTGCTGAAGCAGGCCAAGCGCCGCGGCTCTATCGTCGACCGCTCCCAAACAACGGACGACGCGCCATGTTCTACCTCCTGCTGACACTCTTCGGCTGCCTGACCGGCGTCACCGCTGTGCTCTTCGGCTTCGGCGGCGGCTTCGTCGTCGTGCCGCTGCTGTACCGCATGCTCACCGCCAGCCACGGCGCTGACGACCCGATTGGCCTATCAGCCATGCAAATCGCCGTCGCCACCTCGACCTGCGTGATGATCGTCAACGCCCTGGTCGCCACCGACAAACACCGCCGCGCCGGCAACCTGATCCGGGATTACCTGTGGCCCTTGGGCGGGTTCATCGGGTTGGGCGCAGTCGTCGGCGCAATCGCAGCGGTTTGGGTCAGCGGCGAAATCATCCGTTATGCCTTCATCGCCTACCTTGGCGTGACGATTGTCGACTGCCTGCTGCGACGCGGCTTTCTCACACAGTCCGAAGGCGTCATCCCACGGCGATTGGGAACGCTGGAAACGTCTGGCGGTGGTGTAGGCATTGGCGCCATCGCGACGTTTCTCGGTGTAGGAGGAAGCGTCATGACCGTGCCGTTGTTGCGGCGTTGCGGGTTGAGCATGTCGCAGGCCACTTCCATGGCCAATCCATTGAGCGTGCCGGTGGCGCTGGCGGGGACGCTGACTTACATGTTGATGGCAGGGTTCAGCGAGACAAAACTCGGACCATGGTTTATCGGGTATGTGAATCTGCTGGCGTTTGCGGTGCTGACGCTGGGCTCGATGCTGGGGATTCGACTGGCGACGCCGTGGATCGGGCGGATACCGGATCGGGTGCATGCTTGGGTGTATATCGGATTGTTGATGATTGTGATGATCAGCATGTGCGTGAGTTGATCCGGACGAAGCTCGATTCCCCGCTACAACATCGACATAATCCGCGGTCACTTTTTGCGGCATTTGCCCGCTTGCTCAAGGAAGAATTGATGTTTCACGGATTGTTGCGCCTTTCCGGCATTTTAGTACTCGCCGTTTTCTTCCATCCCCTGGCATGGGCTGAAAACGCTACTCAGGTTTACACGGGAACGCTGGGCAAGACGGCGATTGTTCTGGAGGTAAATACCCGAACCGGAGAGGGGCGTTACTTCTACCAGAAGTACCGAAAGGATCTGGAGCTCGAAGGTTCCAGGGATGGGGACACGCTCGAACTCAGCGAAGGTTCGATGATGGACGGAGACTCCCGTCCAACGCTTCGTTTACAGGCGATCGGGAGCAATTGGTCCGGTGAGTGGAGTAATCCGGCCGGGAAAACCCTCAAGGTTGAGTTGCAGCCTGCAATGATTCCGCAAGCCCCCGTCGACTCATTGCCCTATATCGTCAGCCTGCGTGAGACGGCCCCTTACGAGTACCTGCGGCTGCAAGGAATGAAACTGCAAAAGGGCAAAACCGAAACTTTCATGGGCTACACACTGCAATGGTGGAGCGAGCCCAAATCACAGGCTTCGCTTTTTGAAGTGGTGTCCGGTTATTCCCCGCAAGTGCGTCAACGCATCAACCAACAATTGATGGGCCGATTGTGGGGGGAGGTGATCGCGTATTTCGGTTGCTCGGGTGATTACTCTCAATCCAGCCAACCTCTGTGGATGACGCCTTCGGTAATGAGTGTGCGGATTTCAACGGATTATTACTGTGGCGGCGCCTACCCGGACCAAAGCAACGACGCGCTCAACTTCGATGCCACAACCGGTCAGACACTGACGCTCGAGGACGTTTTGTGGGTAGGGCAAGGTCAGCCGCTGCACTATGAACAACGCGATGATTTCAATGCGGGATCACCCGGTTCCTCTGATGCCTGGTCGAAATACCGGACTACAGAGTTGGCGCCCTGGCTGGTCGCACAGTTGCTGAAACTGTATCCCCGGCAAATGACCGTCACCGCAGAGGGCGATAACGACTGTCACTACGACGAGAGCGATCCCTGGCAATTCATGGGTTGGTACTTCACGGAGCATGGCATCAAGTTTGATCCGTCGTATCCGCATGTCGCGGCAGTGTGCGGATTCGTGGACTGGAGTGTTCTGCCGTACTCAGTCGTCAAACAACACCCCGGCGCCCTCAAACTGCAACTGCCCCAGGGCTGACCATCACGCCAGCCCCGGCGCTTCACGAATGATGAAGTGATCCAGGTTCTCGATATTGGCATTGAAGACCTCGAAAGGCTTTTCGGGGTTCTTCTTGCCCGGCACCTGCTTCAACTCCGGCGTCACACCATAGAAGAAGCAGAACAACTCCTTGTCGCTGTCGATGGCGTGCTTGATCTCTTCCAGAAACGCCTTGCGCTTGCGGTAGTTGTCGATCAGCTTTTTGTTGAGATAGACACTGACCGGATAAGGCTTCTTCTTGCTGTCATCCGGCTTCTTGAACCAGACCTTGTCCTCGAAATCGATCCGGAAACTGGCGCTGTGGAAGTCCTCGATCTTCTTGATCCGGCCCCAGTAAATCAGCCCCTTGTTGTCCATCAAGTACTCGATCTTCTTGAAGAACGAACTGTACGGCGCCGTATGCTCGCCAATCTTCAATGGCATGCGCTTGAGCAAATCCCTGTCCGCGAAGTTCGACACAAAACACTCCACGGGGTGAGCGAAGACGCTGGTCTTGTCCGGCGCCGTGTCACGACTCGGCGACTCTTTTGAGGGGGTAGCCGCCACCCGCACCGGATCATCCCGCAACACATCCGCCGCCCCCGCAGGCGCGGCAGGCTTGCGCACATACTCACGGCGCGTCAGTAACAACTCCGACGGGAAATGCTCCTCACGCCCGTCATCCGTTTCCCCATCCGCCGCCTCAACCCCAGACGCCGACGTCTTCACACTCACATACGGACAACCCGCCACATGCTGCGTACCAGGCAGATTCTTGAAGTGCGGCGTGCGCACGTAATTCACGTTCTTGGCGTTGAACGTACCCAACTCGTTGGAAGCATCGAACGCCGCACGGCAGGCGTTGTTGGGGCATTGGAAGTGTTCCTTGGTGGAGTCGAACGCCACCGTCTCATCGAAATTGAGATCGCGAACGTCATAGATCGACAGTTTGTCGTCGAGGCTGAGGCAGTAGGCGAGGTCGAATTTCATGGTGGGGCTCGGGTCCTTGAGTGGGGGAGGGGTTATTAATAGCGGGTGGAGGGGTGGGTTGCACTGATTGTTTTCAGGATGATGCAGAACCCGTCTGCCGAGGACTGGCTGTCCCCGACACTTCGGGTCATAAAAAACCGCTGCTTGAGTTTTCAAGCAGCGGTTTTTTGATATCAGTAACTACGCAGCATTCGTGAAGCTTTACGCCACCAGGATTCCTGACGATTAAACGGATCCTCCGCCAGCAAACACGGCATATCCCGCAACCGAATCCATGGCTCATCCTGCCAGTGCAACGTGCTCAACGACATCTTGGGCCAGCTCAAAACACTCAGTATCGGACGCTCAACCGAGCGCGTCGGACGGGCATCTCGCAGCGCAGGCACAACCTGATGCGTCACCCACTCGCGAAGCTGTCGATACTCAGGGCAGTAGTGATAGATCAGCAGCGCATACACACCTGACTCGCTCACCATCAGATGTTCTCCGGGCTCGCCGTAGGTCTCCACGCACATCATCTGTCGCTGATCGGCATCGAGTTTGCGCAGCTGTCGCTCATCCAGATATTTACCCATCAGCCGCCCCAGTTCATGGACGCAGAACCAGGCCTGGTTCTCCACCAGAAGGGCATGCAGGTGGGTTTTGTTGCGGACAAATCGAGTTGGAAGAAGTGGTTCAGACATGGCGTGCCTCCCGGGTAGGGAGCACGGGATTCAAACGGCGGGTACAGCGATTCGCTTTCATCATGAAGGCTGAGTAGTCAGGCATTTCCATTTACCTCTGGCTGCTTTCTTAGGGCATTCGTTAAGGGTGTCGGGAGCTAAGAAACCCACCAGAGACGGGCCGGACATATTCCCCTTTCGGGTCTTGTATTCGCCCACTCCCGACATAACGGGACTTTTCGCAGGCGTAGAGAAACCGCAGACGAAAAAAAGCCGCATGACTGTCGGGTGCGGAGGACCGCTCTGGTTGAGGCGTTTCTTAGGCGCCGGAACAGAAGCCTAGGGCTTCAAAGCGGCGTGGTCAATCCTATAAAAATGATCATCGACTATTTGCTCAATTCCCGTAGGTCTAAGCATTCAAATCAAATGCAGAACGGATTTCATTGTGTAGGATTTCTCTGTCTTTGGTGTGGCACTCCCAAACGATCACTACTTTCCAACCAAGCTCCTTCAGCTTCTCCTGCACCTGCAAGTCCCGCTCAACATTCTTCGCGAGTTTAGGAAGCCAAAAGTCGAGTCTGCTTTTTGGTGTGTACGCATATTTGCAGCCCGGGTGTCGGTGCCAAAAGCAGCCGTGGACGAAGATACATAATCGGTGCTTGGGGAATACCAGATCAGGCGAACCTGGCAGATCTTTTCGATGCAGGCGATAACGAAATCCCAATTCATGGCACATCGAACGCACGACCATTTCAGGCTTGGTGTTTTTGCCCTTGATCATTGACATGATCTTCGAGCGGTGTTCGGGGGAGACAATGTCTGCGCTCATCCAATGTAGGCATCCGTACTAGTCCATTGATTCGATTTTTTCGCGGCGCTCGAAACATGACATCAATGGTTCGGGGAGGTAGTCGAGATTGCATCTTCTCGGAAAGTCATGCCTATACCCCCAGTTGAAAAACATATCTTGGCGTATCCAATGTGCTGCCTGTCGGACGAATTTACCTGTAGGGCACCAATATTTTCAGACGATCGGTACTGTATTTACTAAAAGATAAGCAACGCGTGGCTGCTCAGAAATGCAAGCGCTGACAACCCGAATCAGTGTAGTGATAGGCATCCTTGGTCTGTCCTTTACGTGCCTTTAACAAGTGGATATTGTGGATGGCGTTGCGCCACTGTGCTCCTCTTTGAGGAAAACGTAAGTGACTTCGGGAAGGCCTCGCACCACATTCAACCGCGTTCTCATTAGGCCAAATTAGTGTCAGCACTAAGGGGTATGAGCTTGCAAATGGAAGCATGAACAAGGAGTCGGTTCTGAAAAAAGAAGGATGTAGCAAAGTCATTTCTCAACTGATTGATGTGGGAGTGACTTTTAAGTCGAATCGCTTGGGCATGTGGGTAGCACCGTGGCTAAATTGAACCCCTTGCTCCGTATGGCGACCATTGCCGGTGTGGAGGTTGCAGTCAAACTCCATATCGCGCGTGGCGACGATCTTGACGCTCGCGATGGGGCAGGCGCTACGCCTCTAATGCTTGCCTCTGCTCGAAAGAAAAACGGCATTGTACGGCTTCTGTTGGCTGCTGGAGCAAAACCAGAGTTGCTCGATCCCGAAGGCCGAACTGCTCTCGCTTACGCGGAGAAGAGTAACTGTGCTCAATGTATTGACCTATTGCGAGAAGCACTTGGTTTTTCCTTCCAAGTAAGCGATGTGGGCACTGAAAATTCGCTTCAGAGTGATGTAAGCGCCGGAGAGTTACTCCCTCACTCGGTCCAGAGCGAATCGCCGCATAACGACATAGAAGATGAAGCGGTTAAGGTGCCACCTCAGGTTGATGAAGTGCTCGCGTCTGGAAATCACCCATCTTTTGAACTCGTCATCCGCGAGGCGGAAACGATCCGAGCTGACGAGGATGCCGTTCCCTTCGAGACAAAGGCGCACGAAGACCTGATTGAACTCGACGACGAGCCTCTCGACTTGGGGTTTGAGGATGACTGGGAAGCGGAGTCTGAAGTGGTTGCCCCGCAGGGCAACATGGCCGTAGCCGAAGAAATCAGCACACTTCAAGGAACGATAGGCAAGTTCAAAGCGATCGACACTGATGTGGAGTGGGACGATGTCGATCTGTTTCTTCCAGAAAGATCGCTTCCTTTAACCAGTGAGGATCGTGCTGATCTACGTGGCTTATTCTTCCGGGGTTTACGAGAAGGGACAGTACCCAAATCAGCTCTTATCGATGTATGCCGTGAGGGTGATCTCTCCCGCAATGAGGAAACTGAGCGTCTTCTGACTTTCGTTTTAGGCGATCTTGGAGTCTTGATCGATGAGTGGTCGGAGATTACCGATCAGTCTGATCTTGTCGAGCCGTCAGTTGATGAAGAATTAAAGCTATCAGAAGCCTTGGAGTTCGCAGAAGACCTCGCATCGGGTCGTAACGAACCGCTGAGATTTTACGCTAAGGGCTTAAAGAAAGACCTGCTTCTGGCTGCTGAGGAAATTGCATTGGGCCGGGAAATGGAGGAGGCAAGGGCTCAGGCCCTGGATGCGCTCTCACGCTGGCCCTCAGGACTTACTTTTGTTTTCGAAGCTGCCGACAAAGTAGCCCGAGGCCAGGCGAGTCATGAGAGCTTCACCTCTCGCGATGATCCAGCTAGTGAAGGTGACGTAAGCGAAAACTCCAGTGAGATGCCCTCCAATGAGGAGGCAGATTACGAAGAGGATAAGATCGGACTCGATTCGATCGCAACAACCTTTGTCTCCTCGGTTTCAGCTGCACGCTCTGCTGGCAACGATTACGTGAAAGTCCGAAGTGGACTTGCCGCTGCAAATCTTTCCCGAATTTTTCTCATTGAGCTTTCGAGGAAGGCGGATTGTGATTTGGCAGGTGCAGGCTTCTCCTCTGCTATTCGACGCCAGGAAGCTGCGCGAGAAAGGATGATCCTTTCTAACCTTCGTTTAGTGCTTTCCATAGCCAACAAATATCGATGGTCCGAGCTCGCTTTTGATGATCTTGTGCAGGAAGGCAACATAGGTCTGATGAGGGCTGTAGAACGGTTTGACTGGCGCAAAGGGTTCAGGTTTTCCACTTACGCGACGTGGTGGATTCGACAGCAAATTACGCGCGCTATCGCTAATCAAGAGAGAGCGGTCCGTGTTCCAGTTCACATGCAAGAACTGGCAAGAAATATCGTACGAGAACGGGATAAGTTCAAATTTAAGTTGGGCCTTCCCGAAAGCGAACGCGAGACATCCCATCGAACAGGGATTGCTCTCGATAAGCTCAAGCTTCTTTTAACCGTGTTCGAAAAGATCAGCAGTTTGGATGAGTGGTTCGAAGAATCCTCTAATTCCTTGCTCGATTCTCTCTTGGAGGAGGAACCATCTGACCCGGCAATCGCTGCAGAGCATGCTTCCTTACGAGCGATTTTGATGGAAATGATTGGAGAGCTTGACGAGCGTTCGGCCAAGGTGATCAACCTCCGTTTTGGCTTTGGCCAAGATGACGCTATGACCCTGGAGGAGGTTGGATCTCTGTTTGACGTCACTCGTGAGCGAATTCGGCAAATTGAATCGAAGGCACTTAAAAAGCTGTGCCATCCGTTAAGAAAGGAAAAGTTAGTCTTGTATGTAGGCGACTACTTCGAGATGAAAAAATCTCTCCCCCCAGATGAGCAATCAGAGAAGGTCACGGATGAGCGTAGCTGATGATGACCCGCCTCCAACCCAACCGGATGGAGTGCGCAAGTTTGCACGTAGGATGGCTGAACTCGGCTTCACGCACCTTTCTGGAATTGCCTAACTCAAATGAACGAACGTACTAGGTATGCCCCACCGCGAGCCGACGCAATGCTTGAAGCCCTACGTGGCCTCGGTTATTCGACTGCCTCTGCTTTAGCTGATGTGATTGATAACGGTGTTTCCGCTGGAGCAACGGAAGTTCATGTGGCTTTCGACTGGGATGGTGAAAGAAGTCGAATTTCCATTTTGGATAACGGACGAGGCATGACCGACGCTGAGTTAGAGGTGGCAATGACGCTTGGCGCCAAAAACCCTCTCGATGATCGAGCGGCTAATGATCTTGGGCGTTTCGGGATGGGCCTCAAAACAGCGTCATTTTCTCAGTGCCGCTCTCTCACTGTTGCGTCTAGACCGAAGAGTGGTTCAGTTTCCTGTCTGCGTTGGGATCTCGATGCCATTGCGGCATCGAGGGACGTTGGGTGGAGGATATTTGAAGGGGCAGCCCGTGGATCTGAAGCTTTCGTTGAGCCGCTCAATGCTCTTCATTCCGGGACAATAGTTCTCTGGGAGAAGTTGGACAGAATCGTAACACTTGGCTATACGCTCAATCACTTTGCCGACTTGGTAGATGATGTTGAGCTACGTTTGGCGATGGTTTTTCATCGTCTGTTAGAAGGAAAAAACCCGGTCATCCGACTTTTCCTCAACGGAAAGATAGTTAGTCCATGGGATCCCTTTATGACAGGGCATCCCTCTAAGCCTTGGCAGTCACCAGTCGCCAAAATTGTCACCGCATCAGGGCTTGTTGAGGCTCAATGCCACGTTCTGCCACATAAAGATCGCCTCTCTGATGATGAGTTCCGTAGGGCGGGTGGGGCAGAAGGATGGACCTCTCAGCAAGGATTTTACGTATATCGGAGCCATCGTTTGCTTTTGGCAGGTGGATGGCTTGGGATTGGACAGGGCCGCGCTTGGAACCGAGAGGAACCTCATCGACTCGCCAGGATCATGTTGGACATTCCTAATACAGCCGATTCCGACTGGAAGATCGACGTCAAAAAATCTACGGCCCGACCTCCAGTATCTGTACGTCCGTGGCTCACGAAATTGGCTGAAGATACGAGGGAAAGAGCCAGAAGAGTCTTCGCTTTTCGAGGCTCGCCAATGCTTGGACTCGGAGGACTCAAGGTTGAGCACCAAGCGTGGCGTGTAGACAGGCTTAAGGATGGGGTCCGATATCGCATCGACGAGAGGCATCCCGCTGTGGCTGCGGTAATTGAAGCGGTTGGTGGTAATGCTGGTCTTGTTCGGGCCATGTTACGCGTTGTCGAGGAAACGGTGCCTGTACAACGTATATGGCTAGATACAGCTGAAAACAAAGATACCCCAATGACTGGCTTCTCAGGGGTGCCTGAGACGGCCCCCGACGGTGTCAGAACTGTCCTCTTGACGCTATTCAGGGACATGGTCGGGCGGCGTGGAATGAGCGTCGAAATGGCTCTGACTTCGTTGTCTATGACTGAACCTTTTCAGAACTACCCCAATCTCGTCGCGTCTCTTCCGAGTCTCGCGACGATACCCGCCGAAGGGAAAGCAAGTTAATGGAAGAGCAGAATAAGGTATTTCAGCGCGTTGTCAGCGTTACTCAGACATTCTTGGTTGAAGCCTTGGAGAAAGGCTCTGTCACGCCCGCCCTTATCGCCGAGAAAGTTGATTTTGTCGCGACTCACATGGCGCCTGGCGAAAACATCGACCGGAAGGAGGCTGTCGCAGAACTCATTCGTCGATTCAGCCTCTGGATCGGCGGTGCGTCCACGTTATCAGATAAGACTGGCCACAAAGATTGGCTTAATGCAGCTCGCAGAAGAGACTGGCGTTATTGGCAGCGATATCGCGACTTTCTTGAAAGTAAGATGTCCGTCAAGGCCGTGGACGCTTTGGATGAGGCGACCAACAAAATTCTTGAACTGCTTGAAGACCCTCTTCGCGAGGAGGGGTGGGATAGGCGCGGACTCGTGGTTGGACATGTCCAATCCGGTAAAACTGGCAATTACACAGGGCTTATATGCAAGGCGGCCGATGCCGGCTACAAGATCATCATTGTGCTTGCTGGTCTCCACAATAATCTGCGTTCCCAGACCCAGATTCGCTTAGAAGAAGGCTTCCTTGGCTACGAGACCTCGGCGAAGAATGATGTCGTCCGTTACATCGGAGTGGGAGAGAACGGGCGTGACGCCGAGATTCGCCCCAACTGTGCAACAAACCGCTCGGACAACGGTGACTTCAATACCAAGGTCGCGAAACACTTAGCCATTTCTCCGGAACAGAGACCATGGCTATTCGTAGTCAAAAAAAATAAGACCGTATTGGATCGCTTACTTAAATGGATTCGCAATCATGTTGCGGACTCTAAGGACGCTGAAGGTCGTCCGCTAGTCTCAGGCTTTCCGTTGCTCCTCATTGACGATGAGGCCGATCATGCCTCGGTCGACACCGGGGACCAAGTGATAGGCAAGGACGGGGCCGTGGACGACGAATACCAACCGAAGGCCATCAATAGCCGTATCCGAAAAATCCTTCACTCTTTCTCCCGAAAAGCCTATGTGGGATACACCGCCACGCCGTTCGCTAATATCTTCATTGACCGGCGCAAGGCAACTAAGGAAGAGGGGCCCGATTTATTCCCTCAGTCTTTCATCATTAATATTTCTGCACCTTCAAACTACGTCGGTCCGGCTCGTGTTTTTGGGCTTCGGGCGACAGAGGGTAGGGCCGGCGGTTTACCGCTTACTCGTGAAGTTGATGACCAGGCGGACGAGACAGGGGAAGGAGGCTGGATGCCGCCTCGGCACGACAAAAATCACGTGCCCTTGTACAAGGGGCTCGACGAGGTGCCACCGTCGCTAAGAGAGGCTGTTTCGTCCTTTGTTCTGGTGTGTGCAGTCCGCCTCCTGCGTGGACAGGGGCGCAGACACTGTTCAATGTTAATTCATGTTACTCGCTACACCGCAGTACAGGAGGAGGTGCGCCGGCAAGTTGAGGAACTAGTGAAAAACTATAGACAGCGGGTTGAGCGCGGCTTTGAAAAAAACAAATTGATGGTGGAATGGCAAAGGCTCTGGGAGTCTGATTTCGTTCCAACGTCGGCTGCTGTAGCGACTGCCATGGAGGAGGCAAGTGGAGAATTCGACCTTCCCCGTTGGGAAGAAGTTGAGGCAGTCCTAGCGGATGTGTTGGGTGATTTGGCAAGCAGCGTCAGAGCAATCAACGGTTCGGCAGGGGACGTCCTTGATTACGCTGAGCGTGAGGAAACCGGACTGAAGGTCATCGCGGTCGGAGGTGACAAGCTCGCACGAGGACTTACCCTCGAGGGGCTTTGTGTTAGCTATTTCGTGAGAACCACGAAGATGTACGACACCCTTATGCAGATGGGGCGCTGGTTTGGATATCGTCCAGGATATCTGGATCTCTGTCGCCTCTACACCAGTTCTGATTTAGTCGAGTGGTTTGGGCACATCACAGATGCTGCGGAGGAACTTCGTCAAGAGTTCGACACCATGGCCAAGGTACATGCCACACCCGAAAATTACGGTATGAAGGTTCAGTCACACCCTGTTCTCATGGTTACCTCACCGATCAAGATGCGAAGTGCCAAGAGTCTGCAAGTTTCCTTTTGTGGATCTGTTCTGGAGACAGTGGCTTTCCATCGCGACTCATCTGTCATTAAGAGAAATCTAGCCGTCATGGAGAGGCTACTCGACGCTGCTGGGACTCCTGCAGAGAACGGAGAATTTGTTAGGCAGCGGGGTGAGGCTTGTCAGGAGTGGAAGGGATTTCTCTGGGATAACATCCCCGCCGAGCATGTTATCGAGTTCTTCTCCGGGTATTTGACACATCCTGCTGCGAGAAAGGTTAACAGCGCCGTGCTGGCTGACTTCGTCAAGGTGATGGCAGCAAAAGGTGAGCTCACCTCTTGGACCATCGCTCTGATAGGAGGAGGTGAGGGAGCCAGTAGCATTTTCTGCGGAAAACATGCGCTCGGAAACATGATCACTCGAAACCAAAATCCCGCTTCCAAAGGAGAGCACTACTCAATCGGGCGTCTTTTGTCGCCCAGAGATGAATCGATCGATCTCGACGAGGATGCTTGGATGGCGGCCTTGAGTCTCACCGTCGAAGACAGAATGAAGGACCCTGCGCGAGGAACAGAGGAGACAAGCAAGGACTCGCCCAAAGCCCCAAGCGGGGTCTTCGTACGACAAGTTCGAGGATTGGGCGCGAAAGGAATACCTGGTCATCCCGAGCGAGGTCTTTTGCTTTTGTACCCAATTGACCCGAAAAGCGCTGGACTCCCAGATGATGGTCTTCCCATAACCGCCTTTGGGGTCAGTTTCCCTGCTAGCTATTCGGCAACCACTGTCAAGTACGAAGTAGATCACTTGCTATGGGAGACTGAATATGCCCCGGTCTATTGAGGAGTTTGTAGCAGCTTGGGACGCTCTTTCGGGGGAGTGCGGGCAGGAGGGGGGGTGGCTTGGTATTGTGGTGACTTCCGTTGGCGCATGTGAACTCATGGCGGCTCGGCGTTTCCCAGGAAACGAGGAAGCTCTTCTTGCTCGCTTTCCCACAGCCCGGCTAGGTGCCGCCGAGCGGCTACCTGAGGGCAGGGGGTTTGAAGTTGTAAGGGCGGATCCTCACCGCGATGGCAAGACTTGGATAGCTCTCTCACGCAAAGAGTCAGGCAGCCCCGAGTTGTTTTCAGAGATGGTCGGTGACGTTGTGGGTGCTATGGACGCCTCTGTTGGAGAGGGCGAGGCAGCGGTTCAGCGGACGATGCTACGCAGGGTTCGCATGTGGCAACAGTTCATGTCCCGTGGGGCTACTCCTCTCAGTCCTGAGGCGGAGCTTGGTCTAGTGGGCGAACTCACCATTATGGCCATTCTTATGGACTCAGGCGTTTCAACTGAGGAAGTACTCAGGGGATGGGTGGGGCCTGACGACGCTTTACAAGACTTCCTGTTGGGTGACGGAGCGCTAGAGGTGAAGGCGACGATGTCCTCATCTGGCTTTCCAGTAAAGATAACGTCCCTTGAGCAGTTGGACGATTCGGTGGCGTCACCACTCTTTCTGGCTGCGGTTCGGTTTGCGTGTGAGGAAGGCGGGCTCACCCTTCCTGAAATGATTGGGGAAGTAGAGAAACGTCTTGGTGAAGAGCCTGGAGCGGTAAATTACCTTAGAGATAAGTTGATTGTTGCCGGATACGCCGAAACCCAATCGAGGCATTACACCCGAAGATTCGAATCAAAAGAAATTCGAATTCTCTCCGTGTCCGAAGGCTTTCCGCGGTTGACTCCGGGAACGGTTCCCGTCGGAGTTATGCGAGCCCTTTACGAAATCAATCTAGACCACGTTGGTGACTACCTAATGGACCTCGACACGGCGCTCAATTTGTTAGGAGTAAATGGATGAGCCTTGATGATTTTTTCGCAGAGACAAGGGGCGAGATAGCAGCCCAGATGTCTGATGGCGCTCCTTTTGGCGAACTGGTTTTTTCCGATGTGGTGATGCAACACCTTGCTGACGCGGGTATGACATTCGACCCAGTTGTGTGCCACTTTCAAGGGAAAATCGCCAATGCGAATTTGCGTTTGAGTGGTTATGCCATGTCTGAAGACGCCGATCAGCTTGATCTTTTTGTAAGTCTGTACGAAGGCTTTGAAAGTCTAAGTCCTATTCCCGATCAAGATATTAAGACGGCCGCGGCGCAATGTGTTCGATTCTTGGAACTTTGTGCAGAAGGACGTATTGCCGAAAAACTTGATCCGTCGAGTGATGTTCATTCTCTGGCTTTAACAATCCGAGAAATTTATGACGGGCTTGAACAGGTTCGTGTTTATATCCTTACAGATGGTGTAGCTAAGTCGAAAAGCTTTCAATCTCGGAATGTGGGCGGAAAACTAGTAAAGCTTGAAGTCATGGATATTGAGCGACTTTTTCGCCATCGTTCCGAAGGTAAGCCACGCGATGAACTTGTCGTTGATTTCACCGATGTGTCAGGTTCTCCTCTGCCCTGTGTTTTCGTACCAGGCGAAACAGGGGATTATGACTACGCACTAACCGCAATTCCAGGTGAGGCGCTTCGATTCGTTTATGAAAAATTTGGACCTCGCCTGCTTGAGGCCAATGTGCGCTCATTTCTAAGTGTGAAGGCGAAGGGGGTGAATGCTGGGCTTCAGAGTACTTTACGGAATGCACCAGAAAGATTCATGGCCTATAACAATGGGATAGTGTTAGTTGCTGATGAGATGTTGTTGGATCGCACTGCCGATGGGTCGCCTGGTATAGCTTGGTTGCGAGGCATGCAAATCGTTAATGGCGGTCAAACTACGGCTTCAATTTTTTTCGCCAAGAAAAAGTATGCGGATACTGATTTGAGCAAAGTTCGTGTCCCCGCAAAAATCATTGTTATGAAAGAGCAAGATCCTGCGAAAGAGGAAGCTCTTGTCTCTGATATCTCGCGTTATGCCAATAGTCAAAATGCTGTTCGACAATCTGATCTATCTGCTAATAAGCCTTTTCATGTCGATATCGAGCGATTGTCACTTTCTGTCTATTGCCCTGATGGCATAGGTCGATGGTTCTATGAGAGAGCTGCAGGCAGTTATAACACTCTTCTTGCTCGTGACGGTACGAGTCCAGCCAAACTTCGAGCTCTGAAAGAGTCTGTGCCTCCCTCTAGAAAGATCACAAAAACTGAATTGGCGAAGTACGCTGTCGCATGGGGTGGAAATGCGGATGTTGTCAGTCTTGGTGCACAAAAGTGCTTTGACCGTTTCATGGCCGGCATGGCTGATATGGAAGCTAAAGGGACCGCTTTTACTCCGGATGTTGCTTATTACAAGGACGTTGTTTCGAAAGCGTTATTGTTCAAAGCAGTACATAAAACAGCGCGACCATTGGTGCCTGCATTTCTCGCGAACGTTGCAGCTTATACAGTTGCAGTAATTTCTCAGACTTATGGCGAAGCCTTTAACCTAGAACGTATCTGGAATAAGCAGGGTATTTCTCCCCAACTTGTTAAGCAGATTGAAATCTGGGCCAGAGAGGTCAATGATCGACTTCATGATACAGCAAAAGGCAAAATGATCTCTGAATGGGCAAAACGTCCCGAATGCCGAGACGCTATGTTTTCCCAGCCTTTTTCTTCTCCGTCAGCGGATATTCCTGAGGCGCTCTGACATTGCGGGCCTTTTGTAGGACAAGTCCCAGAAGGGGAGTCAGTCGGGTATGCGGTGGAGGGGGCGGGTTAAATACCTGCCCCACGAAACCAAAACATCGAAAAACCGAAAGGTTTGATCAATTGCCTACTGATGTTTGGCGGCTTTTCCCTGCGCGATAGGAGTCAATGATCGCTGAGACAACTGCTGCGATTTTTCTAGCAAGGAGTGGCGGAACCGCGTTTCCTATCTGTGTGTACTGTTCCGTTCTATTTCCTTCAAAGAAGTAATTATCAGGGAATGTTTGCAATCGAGCTGCCTCTCGAACAGTCAAGCTGCGACACTGACTGGCATCAGGATGTATGTAGTAATGGCCATCTTTGGCAATGTGGGCGACGACAGTGGTGGAAGGGCCATTCTCTAATTGAACCCTGAAGCGATCACTGAACGGGACGGATTCAGAGAAAACGTTTTCATGGGCAGGTAGGAACTGCTCAGGAAACTGATGTATTTTGGGGGAGATGCCATTCAACTTCGCAAATGACGCTGCGTAGATATATCTATGCAGGTCAGAGCGCATATGACTCCTGGCCTCATGTTGTAGAACCCCTCCCAATCTAGGGTCGAGAAACCATTCGCGCTGCTTGGCATTCATGTCTGGAGACACTTTCCAAGGTATGAATCGACTGCCGCTAGTTTTCAGCCTTTGTGCCTCATCAGCCGCTTTTTTTACGGCATCTATCAAATCCCCCCGCCCGGCCTCATAGGGGTGTAATAGCATAGAGCTTGCTTCATTCAAAGTTGAGAGCCATGCCTCGATAGAGTCTCCACCCTTTGAAATTTTGCTCCGTATTGGGGGGAGGCCCGATAAAGCCTGTTGAACGGTGAAAACCTTTTGGCTGGTTTCCATTACAAGTGTTTGCGGGCGCTCCAACAAGGCAGGGCAGCTTGAGGCAACGTCAGAGCGAACTCCGAGCAAGATAACTCTATGTCGAGCCTGCGGAAGTCCATGACGTTCTGCTTGAATGACAAAATCGTGTGGGTCTAGTTTTTCTACGTCTTTAGGAACCACTAAAGAACGAATGTTGTAAGAAAGGTTTTCAGCAGGAGTCGATAGATCATCAAGGATTTGTTGGAATATGTGCGAGCCACTGTGTTTTGAAGAAAGTATGCCCTTCACGTTTTCCATAACGAAAATAGTCGGTTTGAATTCGCGAATAATCCGCAGATATTCTTTGTAGAGAAAATGCTTCTCGTCGCTCTCAAACTTTTCTTGGCTTTCTCTCGTTCGACGTGCACGACCTGCTACTGAATATGCTTGGCACGGCGGGCCACCTATAAGCACCCATTCATCTACACCCTCCAAGGCCTCTTTGATCCAATTGTCGACCTCTTCGGGAGATTTTTTACCAAGCTCTGCGAGCTTGGCTTCTTGCGCTGCTTCCCTTGCTTCTACCGATACATCCGGATGATTGAAAAGCTCATCACGAGTAATTTCGCCACGGATGTATTGGTAGTATGCGTCTGGCGCTTCGCCCTTCGGAAAGCTGCGAAATAGTGCGCGGAGCGATAAGGTCCTGTGAGCGATGGGGTCTTTTTCGATCGAAACGCGAAGCTGAAACTTACGTACTCCCTTCTCAGCGCCGCCGATTGAAGAGAATCCCTCACCAAGTCCCCCTGGGCCCGCAAAGAGGTCAATGACCGGTATAGATTCCTTGTATTTCATTGATTTAGTAGATGCGCCTAAGAAGAAAGTAAAAAAGCGCATTGAGCGCTCAGAAGAGATGCGGCGTTAGATAGACACGCCCTAAGTGCGATAAATGGTAACGGTTCACTTGATGTCGGGCAAGAAATGAACCTTGGCAGAGGCAGTGAGTTTACTAAACGAAGGAGCTCGTTAAAGCTGCCAATCCATTTATTTTTTGCTGAGCCCTCAAATATCAGGCTTTCGCAAAATTAATAGGTTCCCAGAAACCGTCAGTGCGGAAACTGCTGCAAGTGTTGTAGGATTTTTGGTAGTCAAGCTGAGGAAGTGAGTGTTTCTATTCCCAACAAAAAAGCCCCAATTGAATTGGGGCTTTTTTGTTTTTCAGTTTTGGTATCGATCTGTCAAGTCGCGGTTAATTCAGGAATCAATCCCAGCTCAACGCACCACCAGTCTGATACTCAATCACACGCGTCTCAAAGAAATTCTTCTCTTTCTTCAAGTCCATGATCTCGCTCATCCAAGGGAACGGGTTAGTGGTCCCTGGGTACTCTTCCTTCAAACCGATCTGCGACAGACGACGATTAGCGATGAATTTCAGGTAGTCCTCCATCATCGCAGCATTCATGCCCAGTACGCCGCGAGGCATGGTGTCGCGGGCGTATTCGATTTCCAGTTGGGTGCCCTGCAGGATCATCTGCGAGGCTTCTTCCTTCATTTCGGCGTCCCACAGGTGCGGGTTTTCGATTTTGATCTGGTTGATCACGTCGATGCCGAAGTTCAGGTGCATGGATTCGTCGCGCAGGATGTACTGGAACTGCTCGGCGACGCCGGTCATTTTGTTGCGGCGGCCCATGGAGAGGATCTGGGTGAAGCCGCAGTAGAAGAAGATGCCTTCCAGAACGCAGTAGTAGGCGATCAGGTTGCGCAGCAGTTCTTTGTCGGTCTCTACGGTGCCGGTGTTGAATTCCGGGTCGGAGATGGCGCGGGTGTATTTCAGGCCCCAGGCGGCTTTTTTCGCGACCGACGGGATCTCGTGGTACATGTTGAAGATCTCGCCTTCATCCATGCCCAGCGATTCGATGCAGTACTGGTAGGCGTGGGTGTGGATCGCCTCTTCGAATGCCTGGCGCAGGATGTACTGGCGGCATTCCGGGTTGGTGATCAGGCGGTACACGGCCAAGGCCAGGTTGTTGGCAACCAGGGAGTCGGCGGTGGAGAAGAAGCCGAGGTTGCGCATCACGATGCGGCGCTCGTCGTCGGTCAGGCCTTCCGGGTTTTTCCAGAGGGCGATGTCGGCGGTCATGTTGACTTCTTGCGGCATCCAGTGGTTTGCGCAGCCGTCCAGGTATTTCTGCCAGGCCCAGTCGTACTTGAATGGCACGAGCTGGTTGAGGTCGGCGCGGCAGTTGATCATGCGCTTTTCGTCAACGGCGACACGGGCGGCGGAGCCTTCGAGTTCGGCGAGGCCTTCGGCGACGTCGAGGGAATCCAGTGCAGCCTTGGCGCGGGCCACGGCGGCCGAGTCTTCGGCGGTCACGGCGCGGGCTTCGAGGGCGGCGGCACCGCCGGCGCTGTCGAGGCGGTCCATGTTGGCTTCGGTAGCGTGGCCGGCGTTGGCGCCTTTTACTGCTACTTCACTGTCTTCTTTGTCGAATTCGTCCCAGCTCAGCATGACGTGTCGTCTCCTGCGTGAGGGCCTGTGCCCGTGTGAAAACTGATTGGTTGGTTTTTCACACGGCCGTACAGGCCGCGTTGGATGTCGTTTTTTGCAGCGGTGCAACGCAGGCAATAAACAGAAAATTTTTACGGGTTTCCGAGAGCCTCTGACGGGCGCGAGTCAGCGTGGACGCTGCTGCGGGGCTTCAGAATGGCTTTGATCCCTGTAAGGGAATATTGCTGACCCGATTGGGCGGCATTATAGGGAAAAAAACACCGGCGTGGGGGAGGGCGAAACAGCGCAGGGCGGTCGAGCGGGAGGGTGATTTCGTTTGGAGCGAGGGTTTACAGGGCTTTCGCCGGTATTGGCCCCGGAGAAATTTTTTTCATTAATTTTTCTGCGTGTGATTGGTTGCTCAAAAAACGAGCAAAAAACCGCGTTTTTCACTATATCTTGTGTTTTGCAACCCTTTTACGTCCCTTCAAACACAACTGAGCCCGACCGAAGCCGGGCTGGAATCGACCCTCGATGTTGCGCTGAGCGATCCGATTCGGTGCAGTCTCAAACCATCAATTGGTGCAGCCGTTACCCATCACGCTGTAACGCAGGATGTGGCGCTGGCCAGTGGAGTCGTCGTACTCCATTTTCATCGGTACCACTTCGCAGACATTTGGTACTTCGCTCATCGATACAACTTTGGCGATGTCCAGGTGAGTGGAGTAAGTGTATTCCTCGATGGCCGGTTGTTGCTGTGCGACATCAGTCGGGACCTCGTCTGCCATGGCGGTTGCGCACAGACTGCTGAGGGCCAGAACCAATAAAGCTTTCATTTGAAATTTACCTTCTTGAGGTCGAGTGGGGTCACGCAACCTTTTTGGGGTTGCGTGTGGAACTTCATCGTTTGGTTTGTTACTTCGGAGCTGGATTAACGGCCTTCGTGGGGGCTGTAACGTTGTTAATCACTTTGCCTTGTCGGCGAGGCAGATTTTAGGGAGGCGGGGTGGGTGTAAACAGATGGGGTTTTGATAAACACCTTTGGCAGATTTGGTAACAATCGCTGCCGGGCCAGTAGATTCAAGGCCTGCGAGGTCGTTGAGGGCGAGCATCGGGATTATCGCCACGACCTGTAGGGGCTTGTTACTACCATCGTCGAATGGTTCTATACGGTCGCCCCGGCTACAACAGGGTCATACAAAAACAACTATTACACCGAGGTAGGAAAGATGAGTGCGGCTTCTCTGTATCCCGTTCGTCCCGAGGTTCTGGCCAATACGCTGACCGACGAGGCGACCTACAAAGCCATGTACCAGCAGTCGGTCGTCAACCCTGACGGTTTCTGGCGCGAACAAGCCAAGCGCCTCGACTGGATCAAGCCTTTCACCACGGTGAAACAGACTTCGTTCGACGACCACCATGTCGACATCAAGTGGTTTGCCGACGGCACCCTGAACGTTTCCTACAACTGCCTCGACCGCCATCTGGCCGAGCGCGGCGATCAGGTCGCCATCATCTGGGAAGGCGACGATCCTTCCGAAAGCCGCAACATCACCTACCGCGAACTGCACGAACAAGTCTGCAAGTTCGCCAACGCCCTGCGTGGCCAGGACGTGCACCGCGGCGACGTGGTGACCATTTATATGCCGATGATTCCCGAAGCCGTGGTCGCCATGCTGGCCTGTACCCGGATCGGCGCGATTCACTCGGTGGTGTTCGGTGGTTTCTCGCCGGAAGCCCTGGCCGGTCGCATCATCGACTGCCGCTCGAAAGTGGTGATCACTGCTGACGAAGGCATCCGCGCCGGCAAGAAGATTTCCCTCAAGGCCAACGTCGACGACGCCCTGACCAACCCGGAAACCAGCAGCATCCAGAAAGTCATCGTGTGCAAGCGCACCGGTGGCGACATCAAGTGGAACCAGCATCGCGACATCTGGTACGAAGACCTGATGAAAGTGGCGGGCACTGTCTGCGCGCCGAAAGAGATGGGCGCTGAAGAAGCGCTGTTCATCCTTTATACCTCCGGTTCCACCGGCAAGCCGAAGGGCGTGCAGCACACCACTGGCGGCTATCTGTTGTACGCGGCCATGACCCACGAGCGCGTGTTCGACTACCGTCCGGGTGAAATCTACTGGTGCACTGCTGACGTGGGCTGGGTTACCGGTCACTCCTACATCGTCTACGGCCCGCTGGCCAACGGCGCGACCACGCTGCTGTTCGAAGGCGTGCCGAACTATCCGGATATCACTCGGGTGGCGAAGATCGTCGACAAGCACAAGGTCAACATCCTCTACACCGCGCCGACCGCGATCCGCGCGATGATGGCCTCCGGCACCGCTGCTGTTGAAGGCGCGGATGGCAGCAGCCTGCGCCTGCTCGGTTCGGTGGGCGAGCCGATCAACCCGGAAGCCTGGGACTGGTACTACAAGAACGTCGGCAAGTCCCGTTGCCCGATCGTTGATACCTGGTGGCAGACCGAAACCGGCGGCAACATGATGAGCCCGCTGCCGGGCGCTCATACCCTGAAGCCAGGTTCGGCGGCACGTCCGTTCTTCGGTGTGGTGCCGGCGCTGGTGGACAACCTCGGCAACATCATCGAGGGCGAGGCCGAAGGCAATCTGGTGATTCTCGATTCGTGGCCAGGTCAGGCGCGCACCCTGTACGGCGACCACGACCGTTTCGTCGACACCTACTTCAAGACCTTCCGTGGCATGTACTTCACCGGTGATGGCGCCCGTCGCGATGCCGACGGTTACTACTGGATCACCGGTCGCGTGGACGACGTGCTCAACGTGTCCGGCCACCGCATGGGTACTGCCGAGATCGAAAGCGCGATGGTCGCTCACCCGAAAGTCGCCGAAGCGGCGGTGGTCGGTGTGCCGCACGACATCAAGGGGCAGGGCATCTATGTCTACGTCACCCTGAAAAACGGCGAAGAGCCGAGCGAGCAACTGCGCCTGGAACTGAAGAACTGGGTGCGCAAGGAGATCGGCCCGATCGCTTCACCGGACGTGATCCAGTGGGCACCGGGGCTGCCGAAGACCCGTTCGGGCAAGATCATGCGTCGCATCCTGCGCAAGATCGCTACCGCCGAGTACGAAGGTCTGGGCGACATCTCCACCTTGGCCGATCCAGGTGTGGTGCAGCATCTGATCGATACGCACAAGACCATGAACGTCGCGTAAGCGGCGGGTCTGAAGGCTGAAAAGCCCCGCCCGGCATTGCGTCGGGCGGGGCTTTTTCATTTTTGGATGATCGTTCCCACGCGGAGCGTGGGAGCGATCAGGTGCGGGGGGGCGGGTGATCTTCGGCCAATAATTATCGGTTTCGTCTGTCAGCCCTTTCCTACTGTTACCCACCAGCCTTCACGTAACCGAATGTGTAACCGCCCGCCCCGCAACGGGGCAATGAGAAACGCATCGCCCCGTTTTAGAGCCTCAAAACGACCGGTGAAAAATAAGACATCACCCCGCGCTTGCCGGATTAGAAGGGTTTGCGAATAATAGGCCCGCAATTTGCAGCATAGATCGGTTCACTGTCTTTCGCTCTTGCATGAAATTGCGGAGCTGTCAATGTGCTCAAGCGGGTTTCTCGGTGCTTCTGTAATTAGTTGTCGCATTGAAGAAATATCGGCTTCGGGCCTGTCGTTAGAATGCCGATCACTCGCTCGTCGTGGCTCGCGTTGAAGCCTTCAGGGTTTGTTCGGAAATATCCCACGCACGCAGCAACCGCTTTCGTTCCACCCATTCGCATATTGGGCTGTCGCTCACTCTGCCGTTTTTGCCCTTTACCGATGGAGTCCCAAGATGAAGAAACTTGTGCTGCTTGGCGCCCTGGCACTGTCCGTGCTGTCCCTGCCGACATTCGCCGATGAAAAGCCTCTGAAGATCGGTATCGAAGCGGCTTACCCTCCATTCGCATCCAAAGCCCCGGACGGCAGCATCGTCGGTTTCGACTACGACATCGGCAATGCACTGTGCGAAGAAATGAAGGTCAAGTGCCAGTGGGTCGAGCAAGAATTCGACGGTCTGATCCCGGCACTGAAAGTGCGCAAGATCGACGCGATCCTCTCGTCCATGTCGATCACTGAAGACCGCAAGAAGTCCGTGGACTTCACCAACAAGTACTACAACACCCCGGCCCGCCTGGTCATGAAGGAAGGCACCGTGGTCAGCGACAAACTGACCGAGCTCAAGGGCAAGAACATCGGCGTGCAGCGTGGTTCGATCCACGAGCGCTTCGCCCGTGAAGTCCTGGCTCCGCTGGGTGCCGAGATCAAGCCATACGGCTCGCAGAACGAAATCTACCTCGACGTGGCCGCCGGTCGCCTCGACGGCACCGTGGCGGACGCCACCCTGCTGAACGACGGCTTCCTGAAAACCGACGCCGGCAAAGGCTTTGCGTTCGTCGGCCCGCAGTTCACCGATGAAAAATACTTCGGCGACGGCGTAGGCATCGCGGTACGCAAGGGCGACGCCCTGAAAGACAAGATCAATACTGCCATCGCGGCCATCCGCGAAAACGGCAAGTACAAGCAAATCCAGGACAAGTACTTCGACTTCGACATTTACGGCAAGTAAAGACGTCGCTCGACCCGTCCGAAATGGCGCAAGCAACAGGATCTCTGCGGTTTGCGCCATTTTTTCATCCCAACTTTCGAGGACCTGAATCATGTTGAAAGGCTACGGGGCTGTCATCCTCGATGGCGCTTGGCTGACGCTTCAGCTCGCCTTGTCGTCCATGGCCCTGGCCATCGTTCTCGGGCTGATCGGTGTCGCCTTGCGCCTGTCGCCGGTGCGCTGGCTGGCCTGGCTGGGCGATCTGTATTCCACGGTGATCCGCGGGATTCCCGACCTGGTGCTGATCCTGCTGATCTTCTACGGCGGTCAGGACCTGCTCAACCGTGTCGCCCCGATGCTCGGCTATGACGAGTACATCGACCTGAATCCGCTGGCCGCCGGTATCGGCACCCTCGGTTTCATCTTCGGTGCGTACCTGTCGGAAACCTTCCGTGGCGCGTTCATGGCGATCCCCAAGGGTCAGGCCGAAGCGGGCATGGCGTACGGCATGAGCAGCTTCCAGGTGTTCTTCCGGGTGCTGGTGCCGCAGATGATCCGTCTGGCGATTCCGGGCTTCACCAACAACTGGCTGGTGTTGACCAAGGCCACCGCGCTGATTTCCGTGGTCGGTCTGCAAGACATGATGTTCAAGGCCAAGCAGGCGGCCGACGCCACCCGCGAGCCTTTCACCTTCTTCCTCGCAGTGGCGGCGATGTACCTGGTGATCACCAGTGTCTCGTTGCTGGCGCTGCGTCACCTTGAGAAGCGCTACTCGGTAGGCGTAAGGGCGGCTGATCTATGATCTTCGACTACAACGTCATTTGGGAGTCGCTGCCGCTGTACCTCGGCGGCCTGGTGACCACCCTCAAGTTGCTCGCGCTGTCGCTGTTTTTCGGTCTGCTGGCGGCGTTGCCGCTGGGGCTGATGCGCGTCTCCAAGAACGCCGTGGTCAATGGCGCGGCGTGGCTCTACACCTACGTGATTCGCGGCACGCCGATGCTGGTTCAACTGTTCCTGATCTACTACGGTCTGGCCCAGTTCGAAGCGGTGCGTGAAAGCTTCCTCTGGCCGTGGCTGTCCAGCGCAACGTTCTGTGCGTGCCTGGCGTTTGCGATCAACACCAGCGCGTACACCGCCGAAATCATCGCCGGCAGCCTGAAGGCCACGCCGAACGGTGAGATCGAAGCGGCCAAGGCCATGGGCATGTCGCGGGTCAAGATGTACAAGCGCATCCTGCTGCCATCGGCCCTGCGCCGGGCGCTGCCGCAGTACAGCAACGAAGTGATCATGATGCTGCAGACCACCAGTCTGGCGTCCATCGTGACCCTGATCGACATCACCGGCGCGGCCCGTACCGTCAACGCGCAGTTCTACCTGCCATTCGAGGCGTACATCACCGCAGGCGTGTTCTACCTGTGCCTGACCTTCATTCTGGTGCGCCTGTTCAAGCTGGCCGAGCGTCGCTGGCTGAGCTACCTGGCCCCGAGGAAGCACTGATATGGAACGCATCGACCACGTTCTGCCGTGGAGCCACCTGGGCAGCGAGCGCCGGATTTCGGTCTTTCGCTTCGGTAGCGGTGAGCGCAAGGCCTACATCCAGGCCAGCCTCCACGCCGACGAACTGCCCGGCATGCGCACCGCCTGGGAACTGAAAAAACGCCTCGGCGAACTCGAAGCAAAAGGCCTGCTCAACGGCGTCATCGAACTGGTGCCCGTGGCCAACCCGCTGGGTCTTGGCCAGTTGCTGCAAGGCAACCATCAGGGCCGCTTCGAGGCCGGCAGCGGAAAGAATTTCAACCGTGATTTCGTCGAGCTCAGCGCCCCGGTGGCCGCAGAGCTTGAAGGACAACTCGGTGATGATCCGCATGCCAACATCCGTCTGATCCGTCAGGCGATGGCCGATCATCTGGCCGCATTGCCCGAGGCCAGCAGCCAGTTGCAAGGCATGCAGCGCATCCTGCTGCAACACGCCGCGACTGCCGATGTGGTGCTGGATCTGCATTGCGACTGCGAAGCCGCGCTGCACATGTATGCCTTGCCGCAGCACTGGCCGCAGTGGCGTTCGCTCGCCGCGCACCTGGATGTGAAAGTCGGCCTGCTGGCGGAAGATTCCGGCGGCAGCTCGTTCGATGAAGCCTGTTCGCTGCCATGGCTGCGCCTGTCGCGCCTGTTCCCGGACGCGCAGATTCCACTGGCGTGCCTGGCGACCACCGTTGAACTGGGTGGTCAGGCCGACACCACGCCTGCGCAGGCCGAAGCCTGGGCCGAAGGCATTCTGGCGTTCCTCGCCGAACAAGGCCTGATCCGTGGCGAGTGGCCGAGCGCTGTGCGCGAGCCGTGCGAAGGCATGCCGTTCGAAGGCACTGAACTGCTCTTGTCGCCGCATCCCGGCGTGGTGAGTTTTCTGCGCAAACCCGGCGAGTGGGTTGAGGCCGGTGACAAGATTTTTGAAGTGATCGATCCGCTGTCGGATCGGGTCAGCACGGTGTGTGCTGGTACGTCCGGGGTGCTGTTTGCCATTGAGCGGCTGCGTTACGCCCAACCCGGTTTCTGGCTGGCCAAAGTGGCGGGGCGCGATGCGCTGCGCGACGGCCCTTTGCTCAACGACTGACTGTTTTTGTGAGAACCGACCGCATGTACAAACTTGAAGTCCAAGACCTGCATAAACGCTATGGCAGTCACGAAGTGCTCAAGGGCGTTTCCCTGAAAGCGGCCGCCGGTGATGTGATCAGCATCATCGGCTCCAGTGGCTCCGGCAAAAGTACTTTCCTGCGTTGCATCAACCTGCTCGAGCAGCCGCACGCGGGCAAGATCCTGCTCAACAACGAAGAGCTGAAACTGGTGGCAAACAAGGACGGCGCGCTGAAAGCCGCTGATCCGAAACAGCTGCAACGCATGCGTTCGCGCCTGTCGATGGTGTTCCAGCATTTCAACCTGTGGTCGCACATGACCGCGCTGGAAAACATCATGGAAGCGCCGGTTCACGTGCTGGGTGTGTCCAAGGCCGAAGCCCGCGAGAAAGCCGAGCACTACCTGAACAAGGTCGGCGTGGCCCATCGTAAAGACGCTTTCCCGGGACACATGTCCGGTGGCGAGCAGCAGCGTGTGGCAATCGCCCGTGCGCTGGCGATGGAGCCGGAAGTGATGCTGTTCGACGAACCGACTTCGGCCCTCGACCCGGAACTGGTCGGCGACGTGCTGAAAGTCATGCAGGCCCTCGCTCAGGAAGGCCGCACCATGGTGGTGGTGACCCACGAAATGGGCTTCGCCCGTGAAGTGTCGAACCAGCTGGTGTTCCTGCACAAAGGCGTCGTCGAAGAAAGCGGCAACCCGCGTGAAGTGCTGGTCAATCCGCAGTCGGAACGTTTGCAACAATTCCTCTCGGGCAGCCTCAAGTAATCGCTCCCGTTATGCACCAAATTAGGTCATGCTGCGCAGCGCGCCAGATGGTCTAATTTGGTTGCAGCCGATTTCGGTTTTTCCCTCTGTTTACGTTTCGGATCGCCCGCCATGACTGCCCATCGAATTGGTTTCCTGATTTGGCCCAGCACTAAAGCTCTGACTTTGGCGCTGGCAGAGGAGGCCTTGCGTGTTGCCCAGCGTGTGCATCCGGACGTGGTTTACGAGTTGTCGTTCCTGCAGGCCGAAGCACCGACCGAGGGCGAATGGCAACTGCCCGGCGAGCCCTGGGCCGGCAAGCTCGAAAACTTCCAGAAACTGTTCCTGCTCGCAGACGAGCCACCGACGACGTTGGCGCCGGCACTCAGCAGCGCGCTGAAACAACTGGTGCGCGCCGGTTGTGTGATCGGCGGTCTGTCGGCCGGTGTGTATCCGCTGGCGCAACTCGGTCTGCTCGACGGTTACCGCGCGGCGGTGCACTGGCGCTGGCAGGACGATTTCGCCGAACGCTTCCCGAAGGTCATCGCCACCAGTCATCTGTTCGACTGGGATCGCGATCGCCTGACGGCGTGCGGCGGCATGTCGGTACTCGATTTGCTACTGGCGGTACTGGCCCGCGATCACGGTGCGGAACTGGCCGGTGCGGTTTCCGAAGAGCTGGTGGTCGAGCGCATCCGCGAAGGCGGCGAGCGTCAGCGCATTCCATTGCAGAACCGCCTCGGCTCCAGCCATCCAAAACTCACGCAAGCCGTGCTGCTGATGGAAGCCAACATCGAAGAGCCGCTGACCACCGACGAAATCGCCCAGCACGTGTGCGTGTCCCGTCGCCAGCTGGAGCGGATTTTCAAGCAATACCTCAACCGCGTGCCGAGCCAGTACTACCTGGAACTGCGCCTGAACAAGGCCCGGCAGATGTTGATGCAGACCAGCAAGTCGATCATCCAGATCGGCCTGTCCTGCGGCTTCTCCTCGGGGCCGCATTTCTCCAGCGCCTATCGCAACTTCTTCGGCGCCACGCCGCGGGAAGACCGCAACCAGCGGCGCAGCAGCAGTCCGTTCGAACTGTCGTCGGTGCCGCCCGAGCGCGGTTGATCCTTCAAGCACAGCGCCATGCTTCATGGCGCTGTTGATTCACGCGTTGTTAATCCTCGATTTCGACACTGGGGCGACCGCGCACCGGGGGATGCTCGAGTACGCCGTCAACGTTCAGCGTCATGCCCGTCTCCTGGTAATAAGCCCGAATTCGCTGCATGGCCTGAGCGGAGAAGGGATTGCCGCGCAGGTCGTAGCGATCACCGACATACGCCGGCACCTCCATCAGTTCGTCCGGCATTTCGCTGATTTCATTGCCTGACAGATCCAGCTCCATCCAGTTGAAGTTATCGAGTACACCCTTCGGAATTTCGCGAATGCCGGTGGAGCTCAGATCCAGATCGGTCAGCCCTTGCAGATTGCTGAGGTCGGGTGTCAGCCCGAGTGGATTGTCATGCAGGTGCAGCAGATCAAGGTTGTCCAGGCTCGCCAGCCCTGCGACGTCCCGCGGTGAGAGGGTTAGGTCACACGCTGGCAGGCTCAGGGTGCTGAGCCGCTTCATCCGGAAGATGGCCTCGGGGATACCGGTCAGTTCATAGCCTTGAATGTCGACGCTGACGAGCTGAGGGAATGCCTCGAGAAATCGCCCGATCCGTGGCGAGTCATCGCGGGTGTTGACCAGATGCAGGTCCGAAATATGGTCGAAGCCGACGCTCAGTGTCGGCAGTTCGCCCAGGATCGGTAGCCGGAAAGTGAAATCGTGATCGCCAGTGTCCGAGCCTTCCACGGGTATTCTGCGCCAGCAGGACAGCAGCGCTTCGCTGAATGCCGTTCTGTTTTGTTCCTCCGTCAGGCGTTCGCCCTGTGTGAGTGGCTGGCCGGGCAAGCGATGGTCCGGTATATCGCTTTCCCAGGTGGCCAGCTCGCCCAGTAACCGGCGGAGTTCCGCTTCCCGGCGGGCCAGTTCTCTGCGGCCATCGGCCAGTGAACCTTCGAGCTGATAGATGAGCGTGCTGGCCTGTTCATCATCCAGCGCCGGATAGAGTGTTTGGGTGCGTGCGATGTCTGCCGGTTCGGCCAGTACACCGAGGTTTTCCCCGGTCTCGCGATAGTAGGTCTTGATGCGCTCCCGGGTGGGCGCGTTCAGGGGATTGCTGCCGAAGTCAAAGCCGTTGGTGACAGAGGCGGGCAGCTCGAAGAGTTCCGGGGGGAGCTCGGTGAGATGATTGCCACTGAGGATCACCGTTTCCAGTCCTGGTGCCTCCAGCAAACCTAAAGGAAGACTGGAAATTCCGGTGTTCGAAAGGTCGAGAAACTCCAGAGACGGCAGCCTGCGGATGTCGGGCGAACGGCCCAGTGGATTGCTGTAGAGATCGAGCCGGACCAGTTGCTTCAGCGAATGCAGCGCGGCGCTACCTTGGTCATCCAGTACGATTTTGCAGTGACTCAGAGCCAGTTGTCGCAGGTCCGGCATTCCGGTCAGCGCCTGCGGAATCTCTGACAGTGCCAGGTTGCCCAGTTCAAGCGAATCGAGACCGGTGAAGCCGCGCAGGAACCCCGTGCCCAACCGTAACTGGTGATCGCCGATGATCGACAGTGCCGTGACGTGCGCGAAGTCTGCGCTCAAGGCCGGCAGCTCACCGATGAATCCCGGGTCCAGGTTGAGGATTGCAGCTCTTGATTCCGGGTTTTCCGCAGACCTTTGGCGCCAGAACGATTCCAGCTCCAGGCGAAATGTCGTACGGCTGGCGAACTCTGCGGCGCGGTCGCTTTCGGTCAATACAAGGCCACTGGCCGGATAGCGTTCCGGAATATCGGTTACCCATTGTTCCAGGTCTTGCTCCAACTGCTGCAATTCGGCCTCCCAGCGTTCGATCTGCAACCGGCCGTCATTGATGTTTCCTTCCAGCAGATACAGCACTCGATTGGCGTCATCATCGTCCAGAGACGGGAACAGCTCGCGGACTCGCTCGATGTCCTCCCGAGGCATCGCAACGCCAAAGTTCAACCTGAACTGCCGGTAACAACGCTTGATTCGCTCAAGCATGGCGGGTGAAAGCGGGTTGTCGGCAAGGCTGAGCTGTCTGGGTGGACGGGCGTCGACTTCGAAGAGGATGTCGGGCAGTTCACTGATCTGGTTGCGATCGAAAAAGGCTGCGAGCAGACGAGGATGGTCGAACAGGCCGTCGGGCAGGCTCGAAATGCCGCTGTCGACCATATGCAGTTGAAGCAGCGCCGGTAGCGTTTTGAGGTTGGGCGATTGCCCCAGTGGATTTCGGTTCAGATTCAGGTACTGAAGGGCGTCAAGTGATGACAGGGTCACGTGGCTTTGTGGGGTAAACGTCAAGCCGCAGTTTTCCAGAATCAGTCTTTCCAGAGAGGGAATGTGCAGGGCTGAAAGCGGGTTTTGCCCAAGACTGAAATCCCGCAGTTCCAGATGATGCAGAGTGGGGAAAGGCTGAAGAAACCCGTCAAGGTCGCTCAGTGCCGGATTGCCCGTGAGTGAAAGGATGCGGATGTAGCCGAAGTCGGTTGTCAGACTTGGCAGCTGCCCGCTGAACGCCAGGTTGGCGACCAATGAGTCGCCTCGTTGCCTGGGGTTTTCCGGTAATCGGGCACGCCATAGGGCCTGCAGTCGTTCGGCAAAGGCTGTTCTGGCTGAGTGTTCTGCGAGGAACTCCGAAGAAGTGAACGGGCGTTGGGTGGCAGGATGCGTCTGGGGGATCGCCATTTTCCATTGCGCCAGATCGGCGGTGAGTTGCTCGAATTCCGCTTTCCAGTGCCTGAGTTGACCGCGCCCATGCTCCAGGTTGCCGGGTAAGCCATAAAACACATCGCTGGCCTCTTCGATATCCAGGGCGGGAAACAGGGCCTGGGTGGCTTCGATGTCCGGTTGCTCGGCGAGTACCGCGAAATCCACACCGGTTTCCCGGGAATGACGTTTGATCCTTTCACGAGTATCGGCGGTCAATGGATTGCCGGAGAAATCGAACCCTTCGCTGGCCGGCGCGGGCATTTCAAACAAGGCTTCGGGCAGCTCGCTGATCCGGTTGTCGCTGACGATGGCCGTTCGCAGTTTCGGGTGCCCGGACAGACCGGTCGGCGCATGCCTGATGCCGGTGTGAGAGATATCGAGGTAGGTCAGTTCGGTCAGGCTGCCGACATCGGGTGTGTTGTCCAGCGGGTTGTCCGGCATCTCGAGCGATTCAAGTTCGCGCATTGACGCCAGTGCGATCTGTAGCTCGCCAGTGAACCTCACACCGCAATTCTTGAGCAGCAACGTCTCAAGCATGGGCAAGGCGTTGAGTGTCTGCGGCAGATGATCCAGTGCAAAGTCATGCAGGATCAGGCGCTTCAATCGGGGGAAGCTTTGGAGGAAGGCAGAGGTGGCATTTATCTGTTTGTTTCCGTTCAGGGATAGCGTCGTGATGTGGTTGAAATCTGCCGTCAGCACGGGCATGTCGCCGATGAACGTGGCTTGCGCCGAGAAGACGTCCGCTCTTGTCAGCTGGTGTGCGGTCGAGCGGTGGCGCCATAGTCGTTCAATCCTTCCGGCAAATATTTCCCGCTCGTAAAACTGACTGGAATGTTCCTGGGGTGTCAGCATCTCCCCTGTGGATGGATTGCGATTCGGCGTGTTCCGCGCCCATGTCGCCAGGTCGGCGGTCAGCCGGGTGATTTCGCTTTCCCATCGCTCCAGTTGAAGTCGGCCTTGCGCCAGCGAGCCCGGCAGGCTGTAGATCAGTTCGCTGGCCTGTCGGTCGTTAAGATCGGTAAACAGTGCCTTGGTCCGGCTTATTTCCGTTTGCTCGGGGCGAACTCCCAGATCGCTGCCGGTCCGGTTGTAATAGATCTTCACTTTTTCCCGGGTCGCACTGGAAAGCGGATTGCCGAAAAAATCGTATCCGGCGGTAGAGGCGGCAGGTCGCTGGAAAAAAGGATCGGGGAGCGTGGTGATCTGGTTGTCGCTGAGCCACGCGCTGATGAGGCGAGGATGGTTCAGAAGTCCCGGCGGGACTTCGGAGATTCCAGTGCTGGAAAGATTCAAGTGAGTCAGGTTTGGCAAAACGCTGAAATCGAACGTCACTCTCAGCGGATTGTTTTCCAGATTCAGTGCGGTCAGCCCGTTGAGTGACGACAGCAGCGACTGGTTTCCCGGTGTCAGGACGACACCGCAATTTTGCAGCGTCAGCTGTTGCAGTTGCGGGAGGTTCGTCATGCGCTGCGGCAGATTGCGCAGGTCGAAATCGAGCAGATCCAGGCGTACCAGCCCCGGAAAGCGCTCGAGAAAGGTATTCACGGCGCCAGGCTCGTTATTGCCGATCAGCTCCAGCTCGACGACGTGGCCAAAGTCCGCTGTCAGGGCGGGCAGATCGCCCACGATCGGCTGCGAAAAGCGCATTTCGTAACCATTGAGGCCGCTCATCTCTCTGCGCCAGCAGTTACGCAGCGCGTGGGCGAACATCTGGCGATCCCGGATGGCGGCCATCCGCTGTTCATCCGGGAATCGGGTGCCGTCTGCCGTGCTGATATCCGGGAGGTCGAATATCCATTGATTGAGGTCGCTATCAAGTTGTGCGTATTCAAGCTGAAGCCGGGACAGCTCGGCGATTGCTCCGACCGGGTGGTTTTCAAGACGCCGGGCCATGGCGAGCCGATCGGTCTCGGACATTCTCGGGTAGATCTGTCTGATCCGGTTATCCAGCGTGCGAGGTGCTTGCAGGGCTGGCGGTGCGTTGCGTGTGTAACCATCGGCACCCAGCAATCGCAAGGCATCCACGGCAGGTGCCGGGGCAGGGTCGGGCAAGATCGCCAGCCGCAGTTCGGTGCGGGGGAGCGGATTGTCGCGGATGGCTTGCCTGAGCTTTGCGCCTTCGCCGATCTGCAGGTTCAAGGCTTGCCGTTGCGCGTCCGGCAAGGCTTGCAGGACAGCCGTGTAGAAGTCGGTGGTTCCCAGCAGTTCCAGTCCCTGTTCGTCGTGTGGCTGCCAGAGCCCATCGGACTTGCGGACCAGCACTTTGCGCACGGGCGCTTCGACAGGGCCGGTGCTGTCAAGTAACTGGCCTTCACGGGATTGGGCGCGGACTTCAAGATGCACGTCTGCTGGCCAGCCCGGTAACTGTTGAAGGCTGTGCAGGGCTAGGGTGTCGGAATCGGGATTGTGCACCGAGTCCAGTTCAAGCCCCTCGTAGGCACGGGTAATGCGCAGCTCGTGCCTGGCCTGATCTGTCAGGGCCTGCTGCCGTTCGGGCCAGCGTCCCCAGCGGATCTCCCTCAGCTCTGAACCGGTCGCGGTCCTCAGCAGTTCTTCGGTGATTCTGATGGGCAGTTGCGGTGCATGCACAGCCACATGCCTGGCCAAGGGGTCAACGCTCTGTTGCAGCGCCTGATAGCGTGCCGCGAAAAGTGAAGGGCGCTGCTGTCGGGCGAGCTGTGCAAGCATGGCTCTGAGTTTGCGGGTGCGCGCATCGATGGCGTACCGCTCGCCGAACTCTTCGCCGAGCAGCGTTTTGATTTCCGGTTCGTCGAGGGTCTGGAGCAGCGTCTTGAGCAGGTCACCCTCGGCGAGGCTGTCCTGGCGGAGCTCCGTCAGAGGAAGCGATTGATCGGTCGTGGATTGCCATGCGATTTCACCTTGCTCGTTGATGAATCGCAGCCTTTTGTTGGCCGGCCACAGATTCTGTTCCTTGAGAAGCTGGAGCTGGATCAGCGGATCCGCATTCAGGTATTCCTCGGGTCTGTCGCTGGCGATTCGGTCAATGAAGTCCTGCAGGTCCTGATCGATCCGAAAGCGCTGGATGCTGTCGGCCAGCAACGGCGGCAGGCGTTCCTGGTTGACGTGCATTTTGCGCAGTGCATCTTCCGGATAACCGCTGACCTTGAGGATCCGCTCGCGTTTGGCGGGTGAAAACGCTTCAACGCTATGGCCGATGCGTTGCAATGCCGTCGCGGTGTCCCACTCGAGTGGTCGTTCAAGCTCGGTGTAAAAGGCGCCATCGCCGTTATGACGCACGATGGGGCGGTAGGCGTCCGCGCGGGTCGGATGCTCGAGATACAGTTTTCCGGGGTGCTCGTGAGCGCTGACTTCGTAATGACTTTGGTCGATGGGGAGCAGCCTTTTCCCTTGGTACAAGTGCAGTCCTTGTGGGTCGGGCCCGGACCCCTTGGGTGGTTGAATCTGGCGTGCGTACGGCTGCAGATCCGGTTTCCAGTACAGCGTCTTGCCATTGCGCAGTTTCACGGGCTGGAAGCGGTCGATCAGTGCGATGAGCTCCGCAGGCAGGATTTTCGGCAGCTCCTCGACGGCGATGGCACCACCGATGCCGAAGGCTCCGAGCTGGATCAGTGCTTCCAGTGCGCCGAACATGTGCTCGGCAACTTCTGTGCTCAGCCCCTCGGCCCAGTCGACGACCCCTTCGAATACTTCGTCGAGAAACTGATAGGCCATGTACGCCATCATCATTTCGCCCAGAAAGGGGACGAAGGGCATCAGCAGGAACGAGGCGATTTCAAGAATCGAAGAGGCAATCCGGGTGAAGGCGTCCCATGTCGCCCAGCGGGCGTTGCGATCGACCGTGGCCGTCGGGACTGCGATCGTTGCCGCGTCATTGAGGATCTTGTTCAGCTTTCGTTGATATAGCTGATCCAGCAGTCGGCCCTCGATGGGCGTGACGGCAAATTGCAGGTTGGGCTTGTCGACGGGCGTGTCGCGCCAGGCGGGCAATGAGCTGCCGGATTCCGAAGGGTGCCATTTCACCCGACTAAGACGCTGCCCGAGGTCGGCGAAAAAGTACCCGCGCTGGTCATGGGCCACGAAGCGGCTGAAGAATTTCTGATACTCCGGGTTGCGCAGCTGACGTGTCAGTTCGCGCATCATGTCTGCGGTCGAGGCATACTCCTTGAGCGGATGCTCGGGGTCGTCCGGCACATAGGCCACCACCCTGACCGGGGTGCGTGCCTGCTGCAGATCCGGCGCGAAGAGAACGATGCCGGTCAGCTTCGACGACATCATGCTCAGATCATGGCAAAGCAGCGCCTGGCCATTGACTCGCATGCCTTGCAAATCGTCGAGCAAACCGCCAATCAGGCGTGCGTACAACTCGCTGACATCGCCATTCATTTGCGCCATCTGCAAGGCGGCCTGGATGGCGATCTTTTCACTGGCGTTGATGCGCTGACGCAATGTCGCGCCGGCGACGGGGTCGTCGATGACGAGGTTTTCTTCAAGATACGACTTGTAGCGGGCACCGATGTCCAGTTCCCGGCACAGGCGGGTGAACGCCGCGATGCCCATGCGTGCCTTTATCTGCGGCAGGGTTTCGAACTGACCTGACGGTGATGGCCTGGTAGTGAAAGTCGACTCGCTGGAGTAAGCGTCAGCTTCGGTTTCGTCTTCTTCAAAGTTGTGCAGCGCTGCATCGAGCAGCGACACCGTCCAGGTTCGACTGCCGGTGGTGATCGGGAACCCGGGCGTTGTCACCGGGATGTAGAGGTGCAGGAATGTGTTCCTGACATCCAGGTCGAGACCGAATCTGCTCTTCAGTGCCTGGGTCAGGATCGGCTCGGCGTAGGCGCTGGTGTCCTGCAGATGCTCAAGCGTGCGGTCGATGGTGTTTTGCATGCTCATGCGCTGGGCGATGAGGGCTCTCAATTCAGCATGCTGCGTTTTTGAAGCTTTCTTGAGGTTGTCGGTGAGCGTGCGGCGATTGTGCTTCAGGGCCTGGCGGCGTACGCCCGAGGCTTTGCCGAGCCATTCCGGGAAAGCGTTTCTGAGAGGTTCGTAGTGCTCGGGGGGATTGAGCGCTGTGTGGGCTGCAATCTGTTCGGTGGATGCCTGCATCGAGTCTGTCCATGTAGGTCGGGAAACCGTCAGCAAACCAGAGATCTCGGCGGTGGATGCGGTACATATGTATGACAGGCCGGTACATGCCAATTGATATGCTCTTGGAGCTGCTGCAATTGTCGGCGACGGTTTAAACTGCGCCTTTGCGACGCTATATGTCGCATTGCCGTAAACCCGGGAAAATCCGGGGTTTGCGCTATAAGAAGTTGTCGCTTGGCGACAAGGCCGGGCACAAAACTGTCCTTACAATCCCCCCATCGCTCGCCAGTTTCAGGCGGGTGGCCCTCATCAGGAGACTCCGATGTCCGTTGAGCACGCTGCGGTACAACGCGCCGATTTCGACCAGGTTATGGTTCCCAACTACGCGCCTGCCGCTTTCATTCCGGTGCGTGGCGCCGGTTCCCGCGTCTGGGATCAGGCCGGCCGCGAGCTGATCGACTTTGCCGGCGGCATCGCCGTCAACGTATTGGGCCACGCGCATCCGGCGCTGGTCGGTGCCTTGACCGAGCAGGCGAACAAGCTGTGGCACGTGTCCAACGTGTTCACCAACGAGCCGGCCCTGCGCCTGGCGCACAAGCTGATCGACGCCACCTTTGCCGAGCGCGTGTTCTTCTGCAACTCCGGCGCCGAAGCCAACGAGGCCGCCTTCAAGCTGGCCCGTCGTGTCGCGTTCGACCGTTTCGGCACCGAGAAGTACGAAATCATCGCTGCGCTCAACAGCTTCCACGGCCGTACTCTGTTCACCGTGAACGTTGGTGGCCAGTCGAAGTACTCCGACGGTTTCGGCCCGAAAATCACCGGCATCACCCACGTGCCGTACAACGATCTGGCGGCACTGAAGGCCGCTGTTTCGGACAAGACCTGCGCGGTCGTTCTGGAACCGATCCAGGGCGAGGGCGGCGTGCTGCCGGCCGAGCTGGCTTACCTGCAAGGCGCCCGTGAACTGTGCGACGCGAACAACGCGCTGCTGGTGTTCGACGAAGTGCAGACCGGCATGGGCCGCACCGGTAACCTGTTCGCCTACCAGCATTACGGTGTGGTTCCGGACATCCTGACCAGCGCCAAGAGCCTGGGCGGCGGTTTCCCGATCGCGGCAATGTTGACCACCGAAGCGCTGGCCAAGCACCTGGTCGTCGGCACCCACGGCACCACGTACGGCGGCAACCCGCTGGCGTGCGCCGTGGCTGAAGCGGTGATCGACGTGATCAACACCCCTGAGGTGCTGAACGGCGTCAACGCCAAGCACGACAAGTTCAAGACCCGTCTGCAACAGATCGGCGAGAAGTACGGCCTGTTCACCCAGGTGCGCGGTCTGGGTCTGCTGATCGGTTGCGTGCTGAGCGATGCCTGGAAAGGCAAGGCCAAGGACATCTTCAACGCCGCTGAAAAAGAAGGCCTGATGATTCTGCAGGCCGGTCCGGACGTGATCCGTTTCGCCCCGAGCCTGGTGGTTGAAGACGCGGACATCGACGCCGGTCTGGATCGCTTCGAGCGCGCTGCCGAGAAACTGACCCAAGCCTGATTCATGTAAGACCGCCCGGTGCCTGTCGTCATCGACAGGCGCCGGGACAAATTTCCTGTGCCGGGCCTGCCCGGCATTTTTTTCCCGAGTCGGCGCTTTCGCCGACCTGAAGTAGAGAAAGGAGTGACACCATGCTGGTGATGCGCCCCGCGCAAATGGCTGATCTGGGCGAGGTAGAGCGTCTGGCTGCGGACAGCCCGATTGGTGTCACTTCCTTGCCGGATGACGTTGAACGCCTGAGCGACAAGATCGCCGCGAGCGAAGCCTCGTTTGCCGCCGAAGTGAGCTTCAACGGTGAAGAGAGTTACTTCTTCGTCCTCGAAGACACCGCCACCGGCAAACTGGTGGGCTGCTCGGCGATCGTTGCGTCGGCCGGTTATTCCGAGCCGTTCTACAGCTTTCGCAACGAGACCTTCGTGCACGCTTCCCGCGAGCTGAAGATCCACAACAAGATTCACGTGCTCTCGCAATGCCATGACCTGACCGGCAACAGCTTGCTGACCAGTTTCTACGTGCAGCGCGAGCTGGTGGGTTCGCCGTGGGCCGAACTCAACTCCCGTGGCCGTCTGCTGTTCGTCGCCAGCCATCCGGAGCGTTTCGCCGATTCGGTGGTGACCGAGATCGTCGGTTACAGCGACGAGAATGGCGACTCGCCATTCTGGGACGCCATCGGTCGCAATTTCTTCGACCTGAACTACGCCGAGGCCGAGCGTCTGTGTGGCCTGAAAAGCCGCACGTTCCTCGCCGAACTGATGCCGCATTACCCGATCTACGTGCCGCTGCTGCCGGACTCCGCTCAGGAAGCGATGGGCCAGGTGCACCCGCGTGCGCAGATCACCTTCGACATCCTGATGCGCGAAGGCTTCGAGACCGATCATTACATCGACATTTTCGACGGCGGCCCGACCCTGCATGCGCGTGTCTCGGGGATCCGTTCGATCGCCCAGAGCCGTGTGGTGCCGGTGAAGATCGGTGAGCCGGTCAAAGGTGCCGGGCGCCAGTATCTGGTGGCCAATGCCCAGTTGCAGGATTACCGCGCGGTACTGCTGGAACTGGATTACGCACCGGGCAAACCGGTGACCCTGGATCTGGAAGCAGCCGAAGCCCTGGGCGTCGGTGAAGGTGCCAGCGTGCGCCTGGTGGCGGTTTAACGCCTTAGCGAGTTTCACGGGTGGCCACGGCGGCCCGTTTGAGGAGATAGCATGATTGTTCGTCCCGTACGCAGCAGCGATTTGTCCGCTCTGATCGACCTGGCCCGCAGCACCGGCACCGGCCTGACCACTTTGCCGGCCAACGAAGAGCGCCTGACCCACCGGGTCGGCTGGGCCGAGAAGACTTTTCGCGGTGAAGCCGGCCGTGGCGACGCGGACTACCTGTTCGTGCTCGAAGACGACAACGGTCGCGTGGTGGGGATTTCCGCCATCGCCGGCGCCGTCGGTCTGCGTGAGCCTTGGTACAACTTCCGCGTCGGCCTGACCGTCAGCGCCTCGCAGGAGTTGAACATCTATCGCGAGATCCCGACGCTGTTCCTGGCCAACGACCTGACCGGCAACTCCGAGCTGTGCTCGCTGTTCCTGCACGCCGATTACCGCACCGGCCTCAACGGTCGCATGCTGTCCAAGGCGCGGATGCTGTTCATCGCCGAATTCCCTGAACTGTTCGGCAACAAGATCATCGCCGAGATGCGCGGTGTCTCCGATGAAGCGGGCCGTTCGCCGTTCTGGGAGAGCCTGGGCCGTCACTTCTTCAAGATGGAATTCAGCCAGGCCGATTACCTGACCGGCGTCGGCAACAAGGCGTTCATCGCCGAACTGATGCCGAAATTTCCGCTGTACACCTGCTTCCTGTCGCCGGACGCGCGCAACGTCATCGGCCAGGTGCACCCGGACACCGAGCCGGCGCTGGCGATGCTCAAGAGCGAAGGCTTCAGCTACCAGGGTTACGTCGACATCTTCGACGCCGGTCCCGCTATCGAGTGCGAGACCAGCAAGATCCGCGCAGTGCGTGACAGCGAGGCGCTGGTGCTGGCCATCGGCACGCCGGGCGACGATGCCACGCCGTTCATCATCCATAACCGCAAACGCGAAGACTGCCGCATCACGGCTGCGCCGGCCCGTCTGGCCGCCGGTACGCTGGTGGTCGATCCGCTGACCGCCAAACGTCTTCAACTCAACGCTGGCGATCAGGTTCGCGCCGTGGCGTTGTCTGCTGCCCGGGAGTCGAAATAATGAATTCGCTATACATCGCAGGTGAGTGGCTGGCCGGTCAGGGCGAGGCCTTTCAATCGCTGAACCCGGTGACCCAGCAAGTGCTGTGGTCGGGGGAGGGCGCTACCGCCGCTCAGGTCGAGTCGGCCGTGCAGGCTGCGCGTCAGGCGTTCCCGGGCTGGGCCCGTCGCACGCTCGAAGACCGCATCAGCGTGCTCGAAGCGTTCGCCGCCTCGCTGAAAAAACACGCCGACGAACTGGCCCGCACCATTGGTGAAGAAACCGGCAAACCGCTGTGGGAAGCCGCGACCGAAGTCACCAGCATGGTCAACAAGATCGCGATCTCGGTGCAGAGCTACCGCGAACGTACCGGCGAGAAGAGCGGCCCGCTGGGCGACGCCACCGCCGTGTTGCGCCACAAGCCCCACGGCGTGGTGGCGGTGTTCGGCCCTTACAACTTCCCCGGCCATTTGCCGAACGGCCACATCGTGCCGGCGCTGCTGGCCGGTAACAGCGTGCTGTTCAAACCGAGCGAGCTGACCCCGAAAGTCGCCGAGCTGACGGTCAAGTGCTGGATCGAAGCCGGTCTGCCGGCCGGCGTGCTGAACCTGCTGCAAGGCGCCCGGGAAACCGGGATTGCTCTGGCGGCGAATCCGGGCATCGACGGTCTGTTCTTTACCGGTTCAAGTCGTACCGGCAATCACCTGCATCAGCAGTTTGCCGGGCGTCCGGACAAGATCCTCGCGCTGGAAATGGGTGGCAACAACCCGCTGGTGGTCGATCAGGTCGCCGACCTCGACGCGGCGGTGTACACGATCATTCAGTCGGCGTTCATTTCCGCCGGTCAGCGCTGCACCTGCGCCCGTCGTCTGCTGGTGCCGCAAGGCGCGTGGGGCGACAGCCTGCTCAAGCGTCTGGTGGAAGTCAGCTCGACCATTGAGGTCGGCGCATTCGATCAGCAGCCGGCGCCGTTCATGGGCTCGGTGGTTTCCCTCGGCGCGGCGAAAGCGTTGATGGATGCCCAGGCGCATCTGTTGGCCAATGGCGCTGTTTCGCTGCTGGCAATGACTCAACCACAGGCCCAGTCGGCGCTGCTGACCCCGGGCATCGTTGATGTGACGGCGGTTGCCGATCGCTCCGACGAAGAACTGTTCGGCCCGTTGCTGCAAGTCATCCGCTACGCCGATTTTGCGGCGGCGATTGCCGAAGCCAACGACACCGCGTTTGGTCTGGCCGCCGGCCTGCTGTCGGATTCCGAAGAACGCTACCAGCAGTTCTGGCTGGAAAGCCGTGCCGGTATCGTCAACTGGAACAAGCAACTGACGGGTGCTGCGAGCAGCGCGCCGTTCGGCGGTGTCGGCGCTTCGGGCAACCACCGCGCCAGCGCCTACTACGCGGCGGATTACTGCGCGTACCCGGTGGCCTCGCTGGAAACTCCGAGCCTGGTATTGCCGGCGGCCCTGACGCCTGGCGTGAAGATGGCGTGAGGCGCGTCCTGCCTCGATTGCACTCGATTGTTATTTGATGCCTATAAAAACAGATTCTCGTGGAGCCTCGCTGATGAAATCCTTTGAAGTCAATTTTGACGGTCTAGTGGGGCCGACCCATAACTACGGTGGTCTGTCCTACGGCAACGTTGCGTCCCAGAGCAACAGCCAGCAGTCCTCGAACCCGAAGGAAGCGGCGCTGCAAGGCCTGGCAAAAATGAAAGCGCTGATGGAAATGGGCTTTCAGCAGGGCGTTCTCGCACCCCAGGAACGTCCGGACGTGGCGGCTCTGCGCCGTCTGGGTTTCAGCGGCACCGACGCTCAGGTAATCGAGCGCGCCGCGAAAGAAGCGATGCCGCTGCTGGTCGCCAGTTGCTCGGCGTCGAGCATGTGGGTGGCCAACGCCGCCACGGTCAGCCCGAGTGCCGACACCGCTGACGGTCGCGTGCACTTCACCGCCGCCAACCTGAACTGCAAATACCACCGCAGCATCGAGCACCCGACCACCAGTCGCGTACTGGGTGCAATGTTCGCCGACCAGCAGCACTTCGCTCACCACGCCGCATTGCCGGCAGTGGCGCAGTTCGGCGACGAAGGCGCAGCCAACCACACGCGTTTCTGCCGTGAGTACGGCGAGGCCGGTGTCGAGTTCTTCGTGTTCGGTCGCAGTGCGTTCGACACCCGTTACCCGGCGCCGCAGAAATACCCGGCGCGTCAGACCCTCGAAGCATCGCAAGCAGTCGCCCGTTTGCACGGCCTGCGTGACGACGGTGTGGTCTACGCTCAGCAGAACCCGGCGGTGATCGACCAGGGTGTGTTCCACAACGACGTGATCGCGGTGGGCAACGGCGAGGTGCTGTTCTATCACGAGGACGCGTTCCTCGACACCGAGAACATGCTGGCCGAACTGCAAGCCAAACTGGCCAAGGTCGGCGGCAAGTTCCAGTCGGTCTGCGTGCCGCGTTCAGCGGTTACCGTGGACGACGCGGTGCGTTCCTATCTGTTCAACAGCCAGTTGCTGTCGCGTCCTGACGGTTCGATGCTGCTGATCGTGCCGGAAGAGTGCCGTGGCAACGAGCGCGTGTGGAATTACCTGCAAGGCCTGACCAGCTCCGTCGGCCTGATCCGCGAAGTGAAGGTCTTCGACCTCAAGCAGAGCATGCAGAACGGTGGTGGCCCGGCGTGCCTGCGTCTGCGCGTCGCGCTCAATGAAACCGAGCTGGCGGCTGTCAACCCAGGGGTTATCATGACCGCCCCGTTGTACGGTTCGTTGACCGCATGGGTTGAAAAGCACTATCGCGACCGCCTGAGCGAAAGCGACCTGGCGGATCCGCAATTGCTGCTTGAATGCCGGACGGCACTGGATGAACTGACGCAAATCCTTAAACTGGGCGCGGTTTATCCATTCCAGATCAATTGATGGCCGGTGCGCCGCCTGAGCGCGGCGCGCGGCTTGTCTCCCCAACAGAGCGTAAAAAGACATGAGCGATTCCCTGCGGCTGATCCTTGAAGACACCGACGGCAAGCAACTGGAAACTTCCTGCACCCGCGTCGCGGTCATGTGGCAAGGCAAAGAGCTGTGGATCCAGCAGGACGGCCGCGGCCAATTGCTGATCGGCGTAGATGTCGAGGAAGGCGACGAAGAGTACGCCAACCTGCTGTTGCGTCCATTGGCGACTAATCTGGTAAGTCTGCAACTGGAGATGGAACCGGCTGACCTCGGCGACGATGACGGCCACGTGCACGGCCCGGATTGCAACCACGACCACTAAGGAAACCGCTCTATGCTCGCCCTCGGCAAACTGCTTGAACTGACCCTCGCCGGCCGCGAACCGGCGGAGAAGACTCAACTGACTGTCGAAGGCGTGCGCATGCGCTGGCTGAGTGAGGGTGCGCTGGAAGTCCGGCCACCCGAAGCGCGCGACAATGGCCTGGACCTGCTGCTGTCGGCAGGCATCCACGGCAACGAAACGGCACCGATCGAATTGCTCGACCGGCTGCTGCATGACATCGCCCGCGGCGACCTGAAGCCGCGCGCACGCATTCTGTTCCTGTTCGGCAACCCGGAAGCGATTCGCAAGGGCGAGCGTTTCATCGAGCAGGATGTCAATCGGCTGTTCAACGGCCGTCACGAACAAAGCAGCGGTTCCGAAGCCCTGCGCGCCTGCGAGCTGGAACGCCTGGCCGCGAGCTTCTTCAGCGTGCCGGATCGTCAGCGACTGCACTACGATCTGCACACTGCGATTCGCGGTTCGAAGATCGAGCAGTTCGCGTTGTATCCGTGGAAGGAAGGTCGTCAGCATTCCCGTCTGGAGCTGGCCCGCCTGCGCGCCGCCGGCATGGAGGCGGTGCTGTTGCAGAACAAACCGTCGATCGTCTTCAGTTCCTACACCTACGACAAGCTCGGCGCCGAATCCTTTACGCTGGAGCTGGGCAAGGCACGGCCGTTCGGGCAGAACGCCGGGGTCAATGTGTCGCTGCTGGAAACCCGTCTGAAGCAGATCATCGAAGGCACCGAGCCGGAGATGGCCGAGCATGGCCTGGACGGCCTGCAACTGTTCAGCGTGGCGCGGGAAATCATCAAGCACAGCGACTCGTTCCGCCTGAACCTGCCGGCGGACATCGAAAACTTTTCGGAACTGGATGTGGGTTATGTGTTGGCCGAAGACCTGGCCAATACCCGCTGGATCATCGAAGAGCAGGGCGCGCGGATTATCTTCCCCAATCCCAAGGTCAAGAACGGCCTGCGGGCAGGCATTCTGATCGTGCCGACCACTGACGAAAATCTTGCCTGATAGCACCGTATCACCAATGTGGGAGCGAGCTTGCTCGCGAATGCGATCTGATATTCAACACTGATGTTGACTGTCAGATCGCATTCGCGAGCAAGCTCGCTCCCACAGTTTTTATGATGCTTAGACCGCTACAGCACGCGGCTCGGTACGGCGCAATGCACGCACTTTCTGCAGCGTATCCGCGCAAGTCTTCGCCGCTTCCTGACCCTTGTGCACGAAATGCTCGAAGAAGAACTTGTAGTGTTCTTCGCCGGCATGGAAGTGGTGCGGGGTGAGCGATACCGAGAACACCGGCACTTCGGTTTCCAGCTGAACCTGCATCAGGCCGCTGACCACCGACTGGGCGACGAACTCGTGACGGTAGATTCCGCCGTCCACTACCAGGGCTGCCGCGACGATGCCGGCATAACGACCGGTCTTGGCCAGCAGCTTGGCGTGCAGGGGCATTTCAAAGGCGCCGCCGACTTCGAAGAAATCGATGTCCGATTCCTGATAACCCTGGGCGATCATTTCGGCGAGGAAGCCTTTACGGCTCTGATCGACGATTTCCTTGTGCCAGCAGGCCTGGATGAACGCGACGCGCTCGCCGTGAGTGTGTTTGCTTTTGCTGTCGATAGCGGTGGGTTGCATGTTCTGACTCCTGTTTGTGTGAAAAACAGGGCGTTATGAATCGAAAGGGATTCAAGGGTACGCACGCTCGCGCGAACGCGGCGGACGGCCCTTTGGCGTCAATCCCGTTCTCTCTTCATCCGGACTATGACCGTCGGCCCCGGAATCACACCGGATCTGCTGACCTTGCCGCCGTTCACGGTTTTTGCCGTGCCTGACACCAAGCGCTCGCGGGCTATGCGCATTGCGCGCAATTACCGCCGGTGGGGAATTGCACCCCGCCCTGAGAACGTTTCGCCGCCCTTTATCGGGCGGCGCAGCGTTTTTAACACAGATTGCCGGGCTGTGCATTGCGCCTTTGTGATGATTGCCATCGGATTTTTCGAAGCGTGGAAACGACTTTTCCTTGCGCGAGGGTTGATTAATCCGCGCCATGCCCGCAGTAATTCCTCTACGAAAAGGGATTTCCCCTGCTGACCAGAGGCCAGGTTCATGAGCGTTATCGATCTTCGCAGCGACACCGTCACCCAACCGACTCCCGCCATGCTCGACGCGATGACCGCGGCGGCCACCGGTGATGATGTGTATGGCGAAGATCCGACGGTCAATCGTCTGGAAACTGAACTGGCAAAACGGCTGGGTTTTGCTGCGGCGCTGTTCGTCCCGACCGGCACCATGAGCAACCTGCTGGGCTTGATGGCCCATTGCGAGCGCGGTGACGAGTACATCGTCGGTCAGCAGGCGCACACGTATAAGTACGAGGGTGGCGGCGCAGCAGTGCTCGGTTCGATCCAGCCGCAGCCGCTGGAGGTGCAGGTCGATGGTTCGCTGGACCTGGATCAGGTGGCAGCGGCGATCAAGCCTGACGACTTCCACTTCGCCCGCACCCGCCTGCTGGCACTGGAAAACACCATGCAGGGCAAGGTGTTGCCGATGGAGTATCTGGCCCGGGCACGCAAATTTACTCTGGACAATGGCCTCCAGCTGCATCTGGACGGTGCGCGGCTGTACAACGCCGCCGTCAAGCTTGGTGTTGATGCCCGGGAAATCACGCAATACTTCGATTCGGTGTCGGTGTGCCTGTCCAAAGGACTCGGCGCGCCGGTCGGCTCGGTGCTTTGCGGTTCGGCCGAGTTGATCGGCAAGGCGCGGCGCCTGCGCAAAATGGTCGGCGGCGGCATGCGTCAGGCCGGATTGCTGGCGGCGGCAGGATTATATGCGCTGGATCACAACGTCGAGCGTCTGGCGGATGACCATGCCAACGCGCAGTTTCTGGCTGAAGGCCTGCGCAAGGCCGGTTTCACCGTCGAACCGGTGCAGACCAACATGGTTTACGTGCAGATGGGCGACCGTGCCGAGGCGATCAAGGCGTTTGCCGCCGAGCGCGGGATCAAACTGAGCGCTGCCGCCCGTCTGCGGATGGTCACGCACATGGATGTCAATCGCTCGCAAATCGAGCAAGTGATCGCGACATTCGTCGAGTTTTCGCGCAAGTGACAGCGTTAGCCCCTCAATTGACTGTTTCTATCGTATAAACACGCTGTACCCCGCGCGCAGGGCCGATATAATGCGGCCCTTTGCCGTCGTTTCGTCTGTTGACGTTTCGTACAGGCCTTTGGCCGCAGCCTCCGTGGAAGAACCTAATGAAAAGCGCAGAAATCCGTGAAGCCTTCCTTCGCTTCTTCGAAGAGCAAGGCCACACCCGTGTAGCCTCCAGCTCTTTGATTCCGGGCAACGACCCAACCCTGCTGTTCACCAACGCGGGGATGAACCAGTTCAAGGACTGCTTCCTGGGTCAGGAAAAGCGCGCGTACACCCGCGCCGTCTCCAGCCAGAAATGCGTGCGCGCCGGCGGAAAGCACAACGACCTGGAAAACGTCGGTTACACCGCCCGTCACCACACCTTCTTCGAAATGCTGGGTAACTTCAGCTTCGGCGATTACTTCAAGCGTGATGCCATCACCTACGCCTGGAACTTCCTGACCTCCGAAAAATGGCTGAACCTGCCGAAGGAAAAGCTGTGGGTCACCGTCTACGCCAGCGATGACGAGGCCTACGACATCTGGACCAAGGAAGTCGGTGTGCCGGCCGAGCGCATGGTGCGCATCGGCGACAACAAAGGCGCGCCATACGCCTCCGACAACTTCTGGACCATGGGTGATACCGGCCCGTGCGGTCCTTGCACCGAGATTTTCTACGATCACGGCGCCGATATCTGGGGCGGCCCACCGGGCTCGCCGGAAGAAGACGGCGACCGTTACATCGAAATCTGGAACAACGTTTTCATGCAGTTCAACCGCACCGCCGATGGCGTGTTGCACCCGCTGCCAGCGCCGTCGGTGGACACCGGCATGGGCCTGGAGCGGATCAGTGCCGTGCTGCAGCACGTTCACTCGAACTATGAAATCGACCTGTTCCAGAGCCTGCTGGCCGCTTCGGCCAAGGCCATCGGTTGCAGCAATGACAATCAGGCGTCCTTGAAAGTCGTGGCTGACCACATCCGTTCCTGCGGCTTCCTGATTGCCGACGGCGTGCTGCCGTCCAACGAAGGCCGTGGCTACGTGCTGCGCCGGATCATTCGTCGCGCCTGCCGTCACGGCAACAAGCTGGGTGCCAAGGGCAGCTTCTTCTACCAGATCGTTGCCGCTCTCGTGGCCGAGATGGGCGAAGCGTTCCCTGAGCTGAAATCCCAGCAGGCGCACATCGAACGCGTACTGAAAGCCGAAGAAGAGCAATTCGCCAAGACCCTGGAGCAGGGCCTTAAGATCCTCGAGCAGGATCTGGCCGAGCTCAAAGGCGACGTGGTTCCGGGCGACGTAGTGTTCAAGCTCTACGACACCTACGGTTTCCCGATGGACCTGACCGCGGACATTGCCCGCGAGCGCAGCCTGACCATCGACGAAGCCGGTTTCGAGCGTGAAATGGAAGCCCAGCGCGTCCGTGCACGTTCCGCCAGCTCCTTCGGCCTGGACTACAACAGCCTGGTCAAGGTTGATGTCGATACCGAATTCACCGGCTACCACGCCACCAGCGGTTCGGCGAAAGTCGTGGCTCTCTATAAAGATGGCCAGTCCGTGGACGTCTTGAGTGAAGGGCAGGAAGGCGTTGTGGTGCTGAACCAGACCCCGTTCTACGCCGAATCCGGCGGCCAGGTTGGCGATTGCGGTTACCTGCAGGCCGGCAACAGCCGTTTCGACGTGCGCGACACCACCAAGACCGGCGGCGCATTCCTGCACCACGGTGTGCTGGCGTCGGGCAGCCTGATTGTTGGCGCACCGGTGGAAACCCACGTCGAAGCCGACGTGCGTCACGCCACTTCGCTGAACCACTCGGCCACGCACTTGCTGCACGCTGCGTTGCGCAAAGTGCTGGGCGATCACGTTCAACAGAAGGGGTCGCTGGTCGACAGTCAGCGCCTGCGTTTCGACTTCAGTCACTTTGAAGCGATCAAGCCGGAGCAAATCAAGGCGCTGGAAGACATCGTCAACGCCGAGATCCGCAAGAACTCCGCCGTTGAAACCGAAGAAACCGACATCGAAACCGCCAAGCAGAAAGGCGCCATGGCGCTGTTCGGCGAGAAGTACGGCGACAACGTGCGCGTGCTGAGCATGGGCGGCGACTTCTCCGTCGAGCTGTGCGGCGGTATCCACGCCAACCGTACCGGCGACATCGGCCTGCTGAAAATCATCAGCGAAGGCGGTGTGGCATCGGGCGTGCGTCGTATCGAAGCGGTCACCGGCGCTGCGGCACTGGCTTACTTGAACGCTGCTGAAGAACAACTCAAGGAAGCGGCCAGCCTGGTCAAGGGCAGCCGCGAAAACCTGATCGACAAGCTGTCGGCTGTACTGGAGCGCAACCGCGCGCTGGAGAAGCAGCTCGAGCAGTTGCAGGCCAAGGCCGCTGCTGCCGCCGGCGACGATCTGTCGGCTTCGGCTGTGGACGTCAAGGGTGTGAAGGTTCTGGCCGTGCGTCTGGATGGTCAGGACGGCAAGGCGCTGCTGGCGCTGGTCGATCAGCTGAAAAACAAACTCGGCCGCGCAGTGATCCTGCTCGGCAGTGTCCATGAGGAAAAGGTCGTACTGGTTGCAGGCGTGACCAAGGACCTGACTGGCCAACTCAAAGCCGGTGATTTGATGAAACAGGCTGCTGCGGCGGTAGGCGGGAAGGGCGGTGGTCGTCCGGACATGGCGCAGGGCGGCGGTGTCGACGCCGGCGCACTGGATAGCGCACTGGCGCTGACCGTTCCATTCGTCGAGCAGGGTTTATAAGACGGTCTGTCGGGCCCGCAGTCTAGTGGCGGGCCCGGCGGCTGTTCGAGTGATTATTGGGCGCCCTTCATGGGCAGAGGCGGCTTTGAAATGGCTTTGATCGTACAGAAATTTGGAGGCACCTCGGTCGGCACTGTCGAGAGAATCGAGCAGGTCGCCGACAAGGTTAAGAAATTCCGCGATGCCGGCGATGACCTGGTGGTTGTGCTGTCTGCAATGAGCGGCGAAACCAACCGTCTGATCGATCTGGCCAAGCAAATCAGTGGCGAAGATCAACCGGTTCCGCGGGAGCTGGACGTGATCGTCTCCACCGGTGAGCAGGTGACGATCGCCCTGTTGGCCATGGCGCTGATCAAGCGCGGTGTGCCGGCGGTGTCGTACACCGGCAACCAGGTGCGGATCCTGACGGACAGTGCGCACAATAAAGCGCGTATCTTGCAGATTGATGACCAGAAGATTCGCGGTGACCTGAAGGCTGGCCGTGTGGTTGTGGTCGCCGGTTTCCAGGGCGTCGACGAGCACGGCAACATCACGACCCTGGGGCGTGGCGGTTCCGACACTACCGGCGTCGCGCTGGCCGCTGCGTTGAAGGCTGACGAGTGCCAGATCTACACCGACGTCGATGGTGTCTATACCACTGACCCGCGTGTGGTATCGGTTGCTCAGCGTCTGGACAAGATCACCTTCGAAGAGATGCTGGAAATGGCCAGTCTCGGTTCCAAGGTGCTGCAGATCCGTGCCGTGGAGTTCGCCGGCAAGTACAACGTTCCGCTGCGCGTACTGCACAGCTTCAAGGAGGGTCCGGGCACCCTCATTACTATTGATGAAGAGGAAACCATGGAACAGCCGATCATTTCCGGCATCGCTTTCAACCGCGATGAAGCCAAGCTGACCATCCGTGGCGTGCCAGACACCCCGGGCGTGGCGTTCAAGATTCTCGGTCCGATCAGTGCCGCGAACATCGAAGTCGACATGATCGTGCAGAACGTCGCGCACGATAACACCACCGACTTCACCTTCACCGTGCACCGCAACGACTACCAGTCCGCGCAGACCGTGCTGGAAAACACCGCTCGCGAGATCGGTGCCCGTGAAGTCGTCGGCGACACCAAGATCGCCAAGGTCTCGATCGTCGGCGTCGGCATGCGTTCCCACGCAGGCGTGGCCAGCCGCATGTTCGAATCCCTGGCGAAGGAAAGTATCAACATCCAGATGATCTCGACTTCGGAAATCAAGGTTTCCGTCGTGATCGAAGAGAAATACCTGGAACTGGCCGTGCGCGCCCTGCACACGGCTTTCGAACTGGATGCTCCAGCCCGTCAGGGCGAGTAATCCTGGTCAATGAAGGGCGCGGTCTGACCGCGCCCTTTATTTTTTGAATGGCGCGAGCCCTGAACTGTTCTTTTGCTCGCGCTGGTCAATACTCAGGCATGTAGGGCTACGATCGCTCCGGTTGTAGGTCGGGTGCCTTTTTTTTGCAGACTGTTGTCCCTGAAATGATTCGCGTGAGGAGAAAGGTATGCTGATTCTGACTCGTCGGTGCGCAGAAAGCCTGATTATCGGTGATGGCGAAATCACCGTGACCGTGCTCGGCGTCAAAGGAAATCAAGTGCGTATCGGCGTCAATGCCCCGAAAGAGGTCGCCGTGCACCGTGAGGAAATCTACCTGCGTATAAAGAAAGAGAAGGACGAAGAACCAAGTCATTAATTTTTATTGATTTTTATGTTTGCAAACGGGGAAAAGGTTGGTTAAGATACGCCCCGTGTTGCGGAGAGCTGGCCGAGTGGCCGAAGGCGCTCCCCTGCTAAGGGAGTACACCTCACAAGGGTGTCGGGGGTTCGAATCCCCCGTTCTCCGCCATTATTTGCTTAGTACGTTGTAATCTGGCTTTTTCTGTAAGTTGTTGAAATTAATAGAAAAAGTGGTTGGAATAGAGATTAGACGGGCTATAATGCGGCGCAACAAATGCACTCGTAGCTCAGCTGGATAGAGTACTCGGCTACGAACCGAGCGGTCACAGGTTCGAATCCTGTCGAGTGCACCATTTAAGAGTCAATTGCAGCAATGTAAATGACTCGGCTTCAACCAGGTGTGATCTGGTCTAACAAACACAAATGCACTCGTAGCTCAGCTGGATAGAGTACTCGGCTACGAACCGAGCGGTCACAGGTTCGAATCCTGTCGAGTGCACCATTTAAGAGTTAGTTGCAGCAATGTAAATAACTTGGCTTCAACCAGTTGTGGTCTGGTCTAAAAACACAAATTGCACTCGTAGCTCAGCTGGATAGAGTACTCGGCTACGAACCGAGCGGTCACAGGTTCGAATCCTGTCGAGTGCACCATATACCAAAAAGCCCGCGTTTAACGCGGGCTTTTTGCTGTCCGGGATTTGAGTTTTCCTGTCACGCATCCTTTCTCATCAAAATTGACCTGAGCACTGCGGCCTCGCTTGAGGTCGTAACGATAAGTCGTTGCCGAATTGCGGATGCTGATCTTGTCAGGCTTTCCCAGAGCGCTTTCAACATCCTGTTGGCTCATGCCGGCGATGATTCGTTGATTGATGATTGCTTCGCGCTTCTGTCGCGCGTCGATCAGATCTCCGCATTTGTCTTGTGTCCGGCCTACGACGGCCATTTCTCGCTTTCTGATATTCATACCGGATATTTCTTCGTGTCGGGCTTCGGGTATCAGTGCCACTGTCGAGCCGGGCGAGTAGGGGCGTACCTCCTGAAGTAAAAGGCGCTCATTGTTGGCGCAACTCAGCGTCGTGAATGTGAGACTACCGTCGGCAGCTTCGCAGCGGTGAAGTGTCGTTGTGTTCCCTGTGGACGGGAGGCAGAGCAGGGTGGTCAGCATGAGTCGGGATGTTTTCGATGGCATTCGGCGTCCTCCATGACGATCCCTTTCAAGCGTAGTCGGCAGTTTTTTCGCTGCCGGTGTGTTTTCTTTTCAGGATGAGTCGTCGGAGTCTGAAGAGTCAGGACAGCGCTCAGCTTTGTCTCGCAAGCGCTTGTTTCAGCCTAGATTTTTAACGTTTAAAACCGTCAGGCGGTGTATCATTGCGCCCGTCAGCCCCGCCGGGGCTTATGGAAAACCTCCATGGACTTACCCAGTAGTTACTCAGTACCCCGTTTTACCAATCATGAATTGACTGATTGATCCTTCCGGCGTGCCCCGCTGCTGGGAGTGGAGTTCGCCTATGTCCGAAATCGAAGTAAAGAAAACACAGGAAAGCCTGCAGGATCGCCTGGCTCAGGTCGTTGAGCTGCTGCAGCGCCAGCGGGTCGTCGAAGACCTGACTCACCGCCAGGAAGGCGCACATCATGATCGGGTCGAGAACCTGGTCCACCGGCAAAATCTCGTCGAGCTGCAACGCAAGCTCGATGATCTGCACTCCGCCGACGTTGCCTACATTCTTGAAGCCCTGCCGCTGGACGATCGTCTGACGCTCTGGCAGTTGGTCAAGGCTGATCGCGACGGCGACATTCTTCTCGAAGTATCCGACTCCGTCCGTGAAACGCTGATCGCCGACATGGACGATCACGAGCTCCTGGCTGCTGCCAAGGACATGGATGCCGACGAACTTGCTGACCTGGCCTCCGAGCTGCCGCGAGACGTCGTCCATGAGCTGATGGAGACTCTGGATCAGCAGCAACGCGAGCGCGTGCGTTCGGCTCTCTCCTACGACGAGGAGCAGGTCGGTGCGCTGATGGACTTCGAGATGGTGACGATCCGTGAGGATGTCAGTCTCGAAGTGGTCCTGCGTTACCTGCGCCGCCTCAAAGAGCTGCCGGGCCATACCGACAAACTGTTCGTGGTCGATTACGACGGCGTGCTCAAGGGCGTACTGCCGATCAAGCGATTGCTGGTCAATGATCCGGAGAAACAGGTTTCCGAAGTCATGGCCAGCGATCCGGTGAGTTTCCACCCGGACGAAGATGCCTACGACGCCGCTCAGGCATTCGAGCGTTACGACTTGATCTCGGCACCGGTGGTCGACAAGAACGGCAAGCTGATCGGCCGTCTGACCATCGACGAAATGGTCGACCTGATTCGTGAGGAGAGCGAAAGCGAAGTCCTCAACATGGCGGGTCTGCGGGAAGAGGAAGATATTTTCGCTTCCGTCTGGAAATCCCTGCGCAACCGTTGGGCGTGGCTGGCGATCAACCTGATCACGGCGTTCGTCGCGTCGCGGGTGATCGGCCTGTTCGAGGGTTCGATCGAGAAGCTGGTCGCGTTGGCGGCCCTGATGCCGATTGTGGCGGGTATCGGCGGTAACTCCGGCAACCAGACGATCACCATGATCGTTCGCGCCATGGCGCTCGATCAGGTCAGCACGGGTAATACTTCGCGTCTGATGCGCAAGGAGCTCGCCGTTGCGTTGATCAACGGCCTGGTCTGGGGTGGAGTGATCGGTGTAGTGGCTTACATGCTCTACGGCAGTTGGTCGCTTGGTGTGGTGATGACGGCAGCGATGACGCTCAACCTGTTGCTGGCGGCTTTAATGGGGGTGTTGATCCCGATGACGTTGGCCAAGATGGGGCGAGACCCGGCAATGGGGGCCAGCGTGATGATTACCGCCATGACCGATAGTGGTGGCTTCTTCATCTTCCTGGGGTTGGCGACGATTTTCCTGCTCTGATCTCCTGTATCGAAACAGCCCGCCAATTGGCGGGCTTTTTTTCGTCCTTGAAATCCCGGATTGCGGGCAAAAAAAAGCCAGCATTCATGCTGGCTTGAGATATTCGATTTGACTCAGGATGCGTCTGCGGCCATTTCGGCGTCGTGGGCGATCAGAGAAACCAGTGCGTTCTGCTGGCGATGGGAGAGTTGACGGAAGCGTTGCAGCAACTCGCGTTCGTGCAGCGAAAGCTCCGGGCTGTCGAGGCGCATGCTCAGCTCTTCGCCCAGTGCGCCTTCCTGAATAAGACTCTGCTCAAGGCGCGCAATGATCTCGGAGTTCATGCTGCGATGATGATTGCGAGCCACCTCGGCAATGCGTTCACGCATTCCGTCTGGCAGGCGTACGACGAACTTGTCAGCCGTACGGCTGGAATAAATTGCCTGTTTCAATGGGCGCATATATTTAACCGGTTAGTTCAGGGGAGCGGTTCTCGGGATTGGCCGCAGGATGAGTCGTAGGACAAGCATCCGCGCCAAATGGTTCAACCTGAATTGTTAAGAGGCTCGCATCATGCCTCAAAATTGCCAGATCATTGGCGTCAATTCTGTGACAAATATTGATCCGGGTAAAGGCGTAATGCCAGCACCAATTATCAGAAATGCGGACTGGTTTGAAAAGAATGCGTCGGCCCGTATCGCTGACCGCGTCCTGATGTGCAGGAACTGATGCCCGAAGGCGTCAGACCGTGCATGCTATGCGGCTAGAATCCTTGTTCCTTACCTTGTACAGGATAGTGGCAAATGGCCGATTTACTAGGGGCGTACACCTGCTCGGGGGCGTTTTCAGGATGGATGGCAAGCTTATTTATCTGATGGGGCCATCTGGCTCGGGCAAGGACAGTCTCATCGAGGCTGTGCGTGAGCGTTTGCGTCTGCTGGATTGTGAGGTCATGCGCCGCGTCATTACTCGGTCGGCGGAATCTGTGGGGGAGGATGCGCTCAGTGTCACTCCTGAGGAGTTTGATCGACGCCGACGCGCCGGTGAATTTTCATTGTCATGGCAGGCGAACGGACTCTCCTATGGTATTCCTGCTGAAATGGACCAGCGGCTGAAAACCGGGCGTCACGTATTGGTAAACGGATCGCGCGCGAATCTGCGGCAAGCGCTGGAGGATTATCCGACGCTGTTGCCGGTTTTGTTGACAGTCAGGGAAGAGGTGTTGCGGGAGCGTCTGCTTAAGCGTGGGCGAGAGACGCTTGAGCAAATCAATGCCAGGCTTGCTCGTAACGCCTTGTTCCATGAAAGGAGGTCAATCAGCAGGCCTGTGTTCCAGCTCGACAATTCTGGCGAGTTGGCGGTGGCTGCTGATCATTTTGTGGAATGGGTGAAGCTCAACGTAGTACCGGATCAAATTTGAACTTGCGGCCGGCTGCCAGTGCAAGCAAGAACAGCACTGCAAAAACGGCGCAACCGATCAGGGGCGGGGTGACTTCGGTTTGTTCGAACAGCCAAAAATGCAGGGCGCCGCTCAAAAAGGCGAGGATCAAAAATCCTGCCGCTGACTTGGACATGCTGTACTCCTGAAGATGATTCAAAACACCAGGCGATCGATCGATTTGGCTTGCGACCTCTCGAGGGGCGCGCTGACTTCCTGTGAGTGGCTGCCCTGGTCACTCAGCACCGCCCACTGCGGCGCCTTTTGTACCTGCAAGTAATGCGGCATACGCTGTGCAACCGGATCAGTGCTCTCGGGGGCAAAGTGAAAACCCACCAGAATCGCTAAAGCGATCGCGTTTGCAAGCAAGAGGGGGCGGTTCATGAGGCTGATCTCCGATCGTTCTTCTGCAGAACAGCGAAGCAGTCGTCATGCCAACAGTTTAACTGCTGTTAAGTCCTTTAAAAACAAGCATTTAAGATGAAGTTTAAAAATTGGCGCATTGCAATGTGCAATGACGGTTATTTTGTGGTGATGCAAATTGCACGGTAAATCGCCCTTCGAGATTGCGGGGCGCCTGCCTACACTTAAAATGCCCTACGGACGACATGACAAATCAAGGTTCGGCCGTTAACATGCTCGCCGTCCGTCGCGCAGTGTCTGCAAGCGACAACGTGTATGTCTCAGTAGCTCAATTGGATAGAGCATCCCCCTCCTAAGGGGAAGGTTGGCAGTTCGAACCTGCCCTGGGACACCATATAATCCAAGGCTTTCAGCGTTTTTTTGATTACTCCTTTGCTTCTCATGGGTGCAGAGCGGGTGCAAAAGATGGCTCAGGCATTAAAAAGCCCCACCTAGGCTCGACCAGGTGGGGCTTTTTTATCGCACTGACTCAGGGAACGGCGACCGAGAGGCCTGAGTTCGGTCCCGGCGGTAGACCAAGGACTGTGTCTATCCCTGTAGATGCACGCAGATCGTCTAGAAGTTGCTGAGGGTGAAATTTTTTTCCGATGATGGCTTCCGACTCTCGCCGGGGACTTTCGGAGTAACGCGCCCGGTAGGCAATGAGGTACGGGATATCTTCAGACAACGCTTTTAAGCATAGGCCCCTGATGTAAAAGCGATTGAACTCGCCCTCCGCTAGAGTTTGGGGCGCTGTATGCGGGATTAGGGCTTGTGTAAACCCACCGGTGGGCTTCCTGCGACTCTCGTGGCTTTTGAGAAGTCGACGATCTCGAATCTGACTTTCTAGCCAAGAATCGGTCTGATTCTTGACTGCTTCCATAAGCGTGTCAGGCCAAACTCGCAGCCCTTCCTCATTCAAGCGCTGGCTCGGATAGAGGCTTCCTCTGTCCAAATCAAATGTGACTTCCTGGACCATATTTGCGCGAACATCCGCACCCATGTCCCTGTACTCAAGACCCATGATTACTTCCCTTCGTAGTCCATCGCGGGCAAGACCTAACCCTCTTGAGTAAAGGCGTGGCGTCCATCCGCCAGCCTAAACATTGTCCCTGCGTCACCACTTCGGCGCAGTCAATTCGACGCTAGCACTTTGATGGCGCAGTCTTCAACACACGTAGATCAATGCAGCTCAGGGAAGTGTTGCAAGTCATCTCGCCTAAGACACAGCGGCGTCACGGATTCTCAATACCGTGGTGGTCGAGCAGTTGGCGTGCCGAGCAGTTGCGCGAATGCCCAGCCCTGCGCCGAGCAGTTCCGAAACACGCTTGTGCAAATCCGCATCGACTGGCCGCCCCTGGTACTTGCCGGCGGCTTTCGCTTTCTCGATACCCTGGGCCTGTCTCTCGCGGCGCTGCTCATAATCCTTGCGTGCGATCGCGGCCATCATCTCCACCAACATCGAGTTGATCGCACCAAGCATCCTGCTGGTGAACTCGTCGCCTTTAGTGTCCTGCATTCCTTGGTGGCTGGTCGGTAGATCCAGCGCGACGATGCGCAAGCCCTTGGAGTCGATCGCAGCCTTGAGCTTCTGCCAATCCTCCACAGGAAGGCGCGAGAGGCGGTCTATCGATTCCACCAGCAAGACATCACCCTTGCGCGCATCCTTGAGCAGACGCAGCAGCTCAGGCCGATCTGCCGAGGCGCCGCTGGCGTTCTCCAGGTACACGCTCGCGATCACCTTGTTGTGGTCGGTGGCGAATTGCTCGAGCGATGCTCGGGCGCGACCGGCGTCCTGCTCTTCAGTCGATGCTCGGAGGTATGCGCGGATGAACATGATGTGCTGTCCGTATCAGTTAAGGTGTTCTACTAATACTGTTGCACTTTGAGTGTTACTTATCAAGCAGGAAAGGCAAATAAACCCGAATCTGTGCGTATCAGCTCGGGCATACGCAAAAACTATGCTCGGAACCTAAGCTTCGATCTTGGATACTACCTGTGCCTTTTGCGGGCCTTGGCGGGCCGGCGTTGAACTTAGTAACTGGGGGGAGTGATGGAGCGGAAATTAACAGGATTGTTTCTCGGCGCGGGCGCCTCCTATAACGTCAGTATGCCTCTTGTTTGGGAGCTTACGACAGAGCTAAAAAACTGGTTAACAGTTGAAAAGCTAAAGCGCTTTAATGCCGGTTGGAAAGAGGAAGGCGGTGGTCATCCGGACGAAGTTATAGAGGATTTTATATCTGTCTTGGCAAGGGACGATTTGCACTATGAAAGCATTCTAGGCTACCTGGAAGTTCAGTCTAGAAGGCAGCGGTCTTTATCTTCTGATTATCACTCGCTGTACGCATGGCTTGTGCAGATGATTTATTACACGCTTTACTTTAAACACGTCAAGGGTGCTGACTTTATTGTTAGAAATTTGGAATTGTATCGGGGGGTTGTGCACCTGTACGAAGAGAACACGCCTTTATGGGTTTTTTCGTTAAATCACGATTCGATTATTGAAATGATCGCAAAGAAATTTTCTATTCCTCTGTTCTCAGGGTTGAATTCTAGCGATATGAAGTTGCCTCGCCGAAATGGTGAAGGGGAAATAATAGGGTACATAAAAGTCGAGACTATCGATCAGCAGACGCTTGATCATGGAGCGATGAATTTTCCAAATCCTGGTGAGAAGGGGATTTACTTATTGAAACTTCATGGCGCTCTTGATTTGTTCGCATTCAACGATGGTAATGATTTGTTGAAGCTAGTCCCTGACGAAGAAACGCCAGAGGCTGTGATCTCTGTTCTGAAGGCTGCGAATGAGGAGCTGGTTTACCTTGCACCAGGCGCTCCGGGGGGGATAGCGAGAGCTTTAAATGAAATCGCCTATGCGGATTCAGATGGCGAAATGCAGTTCTTACGCCGGAGCTTGCTTTCCGGTGCTCGTAAGTTTCATGAACATGGCTCTCAGGTCCTGCCAAAATCAATGCTGAATCACTTTAGATCGAATATAAATTTTTTAACTAGCTTGGTTTGTGTAGGTTATGGTTTTGGTGATCATCATGTAAATGAGGTGATTAAAGGGTGGCTGGAGTTTTCGTCCAAAAGATCGATAGATATTGTGAGCCCTGGTATTGCGCAGGTGCCTTCTTTTTTGCTGCATGTCGCGCCTCAGGTTCGGATTATCGACTCTGGTGCTGTAGAGTATTTTGACTCTATAGCTGGTATCGAAAGAACGCCGCTTGAACTTATGTCAAAAGAAATTGCCGCTGCTAGCCGTAAGGTTGGTCCTCAGCGAAGCGCTCAAATTCTTGAGGATTTTCGCCTAGCTGAGGAGCGCCGAACTGACGAGGCGGTAGCTCGTGCTCTGGAAATTTATCACAGTATGGAAAACTGCAATGAACAGGATGTTGAAAAGCTAGTGGAGCGTTTGAGAAGTGAAATAGGTTTATCTGACAAAGATTATTTCAGTCGGCTCCTTGCTCTTTTAAAAGCTGATAAATGTAGTTAGTAATTGTGGGTGATCAGCTTAAATTTTGTCTTCAGCATGTATAGAGGCTGAGATAATAATCCCGCCCCACCTGCGTACGCCGATGCAGATTGGGACGGGGTTGCCGCTGGCGGTGGTGTTCTTGGCGCCGCCGAATGCATAGGACGGGGCGTTCTCAGGAGATGCGCTTTGCTTCAGGCCAGTAGCCTGAGGGCTTAGCATCTGGATGACGCCCCCTGCTGCAAGCGCGATACCTGGAGCCAGGGTCGCACCATTCGTCACGGAGCTCATGGCAATCAAAACAACGCCTAGTACAGTTTGAAATAGGCCTGCGCGCTTGCTGCCGGCGATTACAGGAACGATCCGGATCTCTTGAGCTCCACCCAGCCTCAGCTCCTTTTCGCCGATGTTTTTCCGATTTCGGAACACGGCGAACTCGAGACCTTTCCGTTTTGCATCAGCGAGGTACTTCGCGAAGCCTGGGTGGTTGACGTCGATAGCCTTCACAGCCTCCCGCGTGTCACCGGTGGAAAGCTCGTAAATATGTTCACGCCCGAACAGCTTGCCGGCCGATCCGCTCAGCAGAATTCGGGTTTTGGTGCCGTAGTTGGTGGCGATAGCCATGGTTTACTCCTTGGCGCCCTGGGCGCTGTTGTGGGGTACTTCAATGCCCAGTCGGATGGCGAGCAGCGTGCGCGACATACGCGCCTGGTCGACGGTCACCTGTTCGTGTCGCGGGTCGTAGTTCCAGATCCGGTCATAGATCCCTTGGTACGCCCTGGCACCGCGGAAGGTGCCGCGCAGGAGATCGGCTGACCCCCGGGCTTCGTCCTCAGTGAAGAACGGCCCGTCAATGGTCACCTTCTGGCCGTCGCGGACGTGCTGGACATCCCACACGACGTAGCCTGAATCTGGGCCTAGTTTCAGCGGGTAGGGTGCGAAGTGCGTTGTCTTGCAGGCCTCAGCGAAGCGCTCTTGGTGGGTGGTCAACGTATTTGCTCCTATTGATATTGGGCGGCCGCGCAGTGACAGCCGCACGCCGAACCGATTACGCGGCTTTGGATTCTTCCTCTGCGGCTTTCGGCTTGCTTCTAGCTGGGATTTTTTCCAGCCAAGCGCGTAACGCCTCTGAGCCGTCACAACCCGATCGCCACTTTTCGAACCGACCCGCATAACCGGCCGAGTTCGCAACCATTCCACTGAGCGACACACCGACCTGCGAGGTGGTGGCGAGCACATCGTCGTAGACGGCCAGCATTTGACGGAGAGCGTCAATGTCATCTGCGCGAGAGGCGGCGATGCCCGCCCGGGAAAGGCTCGCTGCTGCTTCAGAGTTGAGGCCAGAGAGCATCGGATTTGCTCTCAGCATTGCTTCGACGATATCGGGGTGACCACCCCGGCGCGCCTCGGACATGAGGTCGCGGCGTTCTTCCGGACTGAGGCCTCGCACAAGGGCTCTCAGTTCTTGGTCTGCGAGAAAGCCTGCGATATCGCTACTCGCGCGCGGAGTGACAGGAGAGAAGCCTTGGGTGACGGTTTCGGCCAGGGTGAGCATATCCTTCGCGACCGACTGCATTGCAGGAAGTAGGGCGTCTGTCACGCCTGCGATTTTCTCTTTGCTCAAGCGCTCGATCGCGGACGAGTTGAAATCTTTGTTTTCCCGGATTGAGACGATTTCTTCGCCGAAGTCTTTGAAGGTCTCCAGCGCCAGTGTCTGAAGCTGACGAGCTGACTTCATCAAGCCGCCGGCTTGCCATACACCTTTGGTCCCGTCCGGGCGCTGGATAGAGAAGGTGTGAGCCTCAATGCGAGAGTGCTCGTATTCGGAGTAGTGGAGGTTGGCCAGGCCGACCTTGAGAACTGAGCGTTTGCCGATTTTCATTGCGTTACCTTTGGATTGTTTGGGATAGGGGTAGGGCGGTAGGAGGGCGTAGAGGCGTTGAAAATTTCGAGCAGAGGCTTCCCCGCTGGCGGCGGCGCCGCCGACGGCTTCGGCGCTCAACTCGTCCATCAGCTGACTGATCTGCCGAACGTCGCTGCTAAATTGGGAGTCGCCGGCCGCCTGCTTCAGTCGGGCGATTTGGTTACGGATGTTCATTGCGCGCCTCAACGATCCGCTGGTAATACTCTGCAGCGTGCTGCTCAACCGAGACACCTTCAGGAGGCCAGGTAACGATCCAGGCTCCTTCCTCGGGAGCGACGCGCATATCGAGAATGCCGACTTGAGCTGTCCGGCCGGCGCGCTCAATTTGTCGAGTGTGAAGAATGATGGCTTTCGCCATTTGCTCACCTTGGTCGCTATCCATCTCTGCGAAGGGGAAGAACAGCGATACATTCCGCCCCTGAATTCGATAGTCGACTTGATGCCCGGCGGTTTTCGGAAAGTCTTCTTCCGCTTGGATCTCTCTGGTATTTGCTCGGATCACCGCGAGCACAATCAGCAGCACAGTTTCATCTGCGGCGCCGATCTTCTGGGCGATCCTTTGCAGTTCTGCTTTCAGTGACTTGATGCTCATTGCTGCATCCCCTCCATTTGCGTGCGGAGTTCTTCGACGGCCTTTTGAAGCTCAGCGACCTCGATCACCCGGGCGACGGCGCCCAAACCTTCGATGAGCGACTTGCCTTGGTCGGGCGCGAGTTTTCCGCCGGCAACAGCACGCATGATTGATTTGGCTGCGCTCGGCAGGTCCTTGTCGTCGAGTTCGAATTGCACCGGCTCAGAGGTCGGTTTGATTGGCGGGACAAGGCGCTCAAGGATCAATCGGCAGGCCTGCATATCGCCCTTCTTGGCAGCAGCGAGCACCTTCTTGGTAACTGCGTCAGCGCCCTCGGCAAGTCGAGCGCGAAGCTCCTGTGTTTGCCCGGAGCGTCCACCTGGGTTGCCTGATTGCCCGGGCTTCCATTTCCCGCTCTTGTCGCGCTCAGTCATGCGGCGGGAGATTCCATGGCAATGACCGGTTTGTTTTCTGCAAGCGCGATGAGGAGGGCGGACGCCTGGATGCTTCCTTCGCTGGCGGCGTCGCGCAGGCGACCCCACGCGGCGGCCACCTCTGACCGAGTCGGTTTGTGTTGTCGACCTCGAGCGGTCTTGGCTGTGTTCATGGGGTTGCCTCGATTGGATTTGAGTTGGCTTCAAACCCACATTAGGTATGATCTGAGCTTATATCCAGTGTTTTTAGGGTGCACCTCAGGTGCTACACGGAATGGGACTGAATGGGACTGAAATAGTGGTTTTGCCGGGCGAGAAGGGGAGGGATTTTGTTGCAGTAAGTAGCCGGAATCCAAAGTGATACGCGGCTGAGTTTTCAGCCCAGTCATTCATCCTGCAATGAAGGTGGGGAAATTGCCGTGGAGTGGCGGGACTTCCTCAACTTGAGGAACACCCCCCAATGGGGGAAGTTGAGCGATCCAACCCCCGTTGGGGGCTGGACCTGACCTCCCATTCGGTATGGCCGGTGTCGCGACACGTTTTGCGAATTATGAAAACGTGTCGCGTACTCGATGTGCTCAGTTTTGAGCACATCTTCCCCCAGCGGGGTAATACCCCGGATATGAGGGGGTTCGAACCACCGAGAAATCCTCGGCGCTTCATCGCAAAGCGAAGTGAGGGAAAATCACTTCGGTCTGGAGGCCTAAAGGTAACCCAGGGTCACAATTAAATGGTCCTGTTCTGGCCTGCTGTCAGGAACGAATGAACTCGATATCGACATCGGAAGCCCAAAAATAACCGTATGGTTTAAGCTTCGACCAGCGATTGAAACGTGACTACAGGGGATCGAGATGACGGACAAATTTGAAGAGTTCATCAGGAAACAGAATGAGTTGTCCGGTGATGGTGACCAAGGTCTAGATCTTCAGACCGAAAAGGACATGTGGTTCGCTAAGCTCAATGAGCTCTACGCGCTGGTGAGTGACAGCCTTAAAGAATATACGTCTGCTAATTTGGCGAAAATCGATTTCAGGGACATCGCCATGACTGAGGAATTGATCGGTGCGTATACCATGCAAGAAGCACAAATCAGTTTAGGACGACAGATTGTGAAGCTGACGCCTATTGGCACATTTTTGATCGGTGCACGCGGGCGAGTCGATATGAAGGGGCCTAGGGGCATGGCTAGATTTTTGATAGTGCCGCCTGATTCGAGAGAGCCTCGGATTCGAGTGACATTCGGCGATACCCCTGCGGTGGCTGATCCCGTTGCGCCTCCAGAAACCTGGGTATGGAAGATAGCCACAGCTCCTCCTCGTGTCACTTATATCGATTTGACAAAAGAATCGTTTCGCGAGGCGCTGATGGGAGTCGTTAATGGCTGATCGAGTTAGCTTTTCTGCCGAAGAGCAGAGCTTGGAGGAGATTGCTAATCATCATGCAGACGTTCAATCTGGAATCTACGAGTTTTTTGGAGGTTGCTCCCGAACCCTCCTGAGTCGCTACGCCGACGCCAAAGTTGACGAGGTGCGCGATAGGTCACTCGCAGAACTCAATTTAACAAGCTCTCTATCGATTCTTTCATCTGTCGAGGCGGCGATACGGCTTGACTATCTGAGACGTGTTTATGGCCGCTGGCGTGATCCATTGTCACGATCTATGAAAGCACTTCATCAGGAAAAGGAAAATAGAGCTCGTTTAGAGGATGAGCTTATAGGGTTATGGCGTGAGCAAACTGGCGTGTCGAGTCTGTTGCTTGGTGAGTTGATAGGAGCATTCAAATACCGGCACTGGCTTGCACATGGACGCTACTGGACGCCGAAGCTCGGTCGTCGTTATGACTATGAGACAGTCTATGGCATTGCCCAAGAATTTATGGAGGCAATGGACAATTACAACGTTGCTTGCGATCGGGGAAATGTTCGCGAGGTTTAGTTTGGCTGCCACCGCACTGAGGTAAGCAGATGACGTATTGCTCGCCGATGCTTTCGAGCAGCAGGCGCCGGATCAGCTCACCAAGGACGCAGCCTCAGCGATAGCCGTCGGCGCCGATCCGCGCCAGGTCATCCGACAGATGCGGCTGTAACTCCCACCGGTGGTGGAAGTCTGGGTCTCCCACCACTGGTGGCGCATCGAGGTTTCCACCATTGGAGTAAACCTCCCAGCCTGAAGATATCCCGAAAGCTCGGGGCATCCTGGCAGATAATGGCAAAGTGGGAATTCCCACTTTCATATCTGGCATCCAGATGTGAGCAAAGGTCCGCGCATCTCTTCAGGGAGTCTCATTGCAAGGTCGAGGCGAGGAAGCGCTCCACATCATCGAGCATCCCCTTCACATCTTCAGGCTCAAATTCACCCTTCTTACCGTGTGCGGCGCTATTGCGGATAGCCGCCATCGCGGTGATGCGTTTGTGCTGGAGCGAGTTATAGGCACCAGCCTTGACTAGCTCATCGTTCATTCTGTTGAGGCTTCCATGGGTGATACCGTGTTCCGTGCAGAGATTTCTAAGGCTCGTCTCCAACACAACACCAGCGATGACTGCAGCCGCCGGCACATACTGAGCAGCAAGCAATTCGCTGGCCTGCTCGAGCTCGCTTCCGAATACTTCAGCCTGAACCAAATTGCGGACCGAATTGAGATATCCGCCCTCGAAATCTTCTTTTGCCGCCAGAAAAACAGCCCTCATACGTTCAAAACGAGCAATGCCAATATCAAACATTTGGTTCTGATCAGCTTCAGTGAACCTCTGCAGGTAACTAGATTCTTTACCGCAAACCCTTTCAAGCAGTGCCTTGACCTTTACTGACCAATTCAGCATTGATTCTGGGGCTAGGTACTCCGTCTGACCTTCTTTTCTTGGGTCGCCCCTCATCGTGGTGGCGTTTTGCAGTCGAATTAGTTGTTGTTCCAACTCGGCGAAGCGCTTCTCGAACAGTGCTGTCACTTTGAACTACCTATGTGTGTGAATCGCCGAATGGTGGCTTGAGGCCACGATAAGATCAATGTTCACATCTTTGGCTCACTTGGGGTTCCGATGCTGCGGGTCTGCAATTATTTTGCACCCTTCTGCTTGCGTTACCACTCACAAGGGTGCAATATCAATCTCGTCGTGAGTGGTAACGAGGTGAGTATGAAGGATCAGGAAAAAACAAAGCAGCCGCTATCGGCAGCAGATCGTCAAAGGCTCTTCAAGGAGCGCCAACGCGAAGCTGGATTTAGACACACGTCTGTATGGATTCACTCGGAGACAGAGGAGGAGGGCAGGCAGGCGGCTCGGGATGGCAAGCCACTAAAGCCGATGGGTACGAAAGACCCGCTGAGCTGGGCGGCAGGATGGATCAGCGAGAAGGGTAAGCAGTAACGGTTGAAGCGGTGGCTCAGACTTGAGCCATCAGAGAAGAGGTGCCAGGCCGCTGCGTCAACAGCGGCCTGGCGATCACACGACGACTCTTGAAGGTGAACGTCATGCAATTCAAACAGAATACCATCCAAATTTTGGACGCGCACGGGCAGGTCATCACCACCATGGTGCTGCCGGCCACCATCAAGCTGGCCCAGTTGGCGCCACTGAAGATCCTCGGCGACATCAGCGTGAAGGTTCTGCCAGGCGCCGCTCCATTTCGCGGGATCTGTGCAGGGGGTGTGCAATGAGCCAGCCTACCGCTCGCATCGCCGACGAAGCCCTTGAGCTTCTGCGCGCCACTCACGAACGCATCAGCAATATGCGGGCGCTGTTCAACGCCATCACGAAGGACCTGAAGCACGGCAAGTCGCACGATATTGAAGAGTTGGCCAGCCTCGGCAGCTTTTTAGGGTACGACTGGGCGAACTACGTCGATAGCGAAGTTGAGCAGATGCAGAAGGCGCTCGACGCGGCGGAGGTGGACCAATGAGTGCCTCTATTCAATCACGGGACGACCTGAGCTTCACCAAACGCGATGATGCCGGCCGGCTCATCAATTGGCCTCGGTACAACTACGGCGTGCCTGGGGACTGGGAAAAGGGTATCGCTTGCTTCGATGTCGAGATTTCCGAACTGGCTGCTCACGACGAAACAGAGGCGTTCCATGCGATCCAATTCGCGATCGTGGGAATGGGAGGGCGATGCACTAGTCTGGAAACGGGGTTCATTGACCGAGTGGCCCGGGCGGCGGTGATTGGTCTCCGCTCGCTGCGGGCTGGTGCTGAGCAGTTCGCTCCTACAGACATCGACTGACGAACTACGAAGGCTTCGTGGTAACCAAGGCACTACCCCGTTACAGGGTGGTGCCTTTTTCGTTTGAGGGCAGACGACTAATTTCCTTTGCCCTTTTCAACCTGGTAGATCATGTCCTTCCTCACTTCCTCCGCGCATGGACGGCACATACCGATCAGTGTCCAAGGAAGGAAGTCGAGAACAAGAAAGGTGAAGCCTCCAACACGCTTACATTTGACCGTGTGACCATGCGTGCAGCGAGACTGTTTGTAGGTCTTGATGCCCATATAAATAAACCCGGTGGTGGTAATTTAATAAGACTGGGATTTTTTCCGTTTACTGCTATGCCCTGAAAGCCCCGGTTTACGGGAAAACCACTGGGAAAAAATCCCAGTAGAAGCTTGGTACGCCTGAACGACCGGACGCAACCAGACATTTCGCCAATGCTGAGTGGGAAAAAATCCCAGTAGCAGGCGGAAAAAATCCCACCGAAAAATTCGAAATCAGATGAACTTGAATGTTGGGGGACCTGGTCTCACTTCCAGGTCTTTCCCTGGGCACTCGTCTATCGCCGCCCAAGTGATCGCGTACAACGCACAACGTGCCATTCCTTTTTCGCGCCCCTTCCTGTACGCCCGAGTGCGAACGATAAGTCCGGCGTCCAGAAGCTCCTGTAAAGCAGACGCGAGTGTTTTGGCATCCATAGGCCTTCCTTTGGCCAGCATTTCGGCGGTGCACGAGAGATCGCCGTTATTCCGGCCGTTGTAATTTCGGGCCAGCTTTATGAGTACGGCAATCGCTTTAGGCGTTAGATTGTCGAATGCGGAATGAGCCAGTAGCCGATATGGAAGCGCCAGTACACGGCCGCCGCCGAAGTCAACCTTGTAGCCTTTCTTTCTGGCCATCAGAAGCTCGCAGGCAGGTGCGAGCGCTCGCCCGAACTATGGGGCGAGCGCCGCAGATCTGAATTAGGAAACTTCACGCACAGCGATGTATTTCTGAGGGGCGTTTCGCCACACATCTGTATTTTGATATGCCTGCCGCTTTTTTGAGGTCGCGGTATCGCTTACGAATCGATGGTGATTAGTCGCACTGGCGTTCGCCCTGGCGCGGGCAGTAGAATCTGTCTGTCTCATCTGTGGCTTCCCAAAGCATTCCGATGTGATGCGTCGGGTCAGTGGTGCAAACACTGGCTCGACATTTTTTCCTCTCATCGCGCACCTTCCTTGGCTGCGCGTTCGACCCAAGCCTTTAGTTCTGTCATCAATATCAAGCGCCGGCGTCCAAGCTTGAATGCTTTCAGATCCCCGCTTGCGATCAATTCGTAGATTCCTGAACGTGAGTGGCCGACTATCCTCGCGGCATCCTCAACGCTTACCGATAGCGGTGCGAACTGTTCTGCTTGGCTCATTTGTTTATCCTTGATCGATGGGGCGGACTGTACGATACTCATCCGGACGTAAACATCGTATTTGTAAGTAACACGATCTGCAAGCAAAATTCTTGCAGGCTCTGAGAGGCTCGCAGATGGCTAACCGTTCCAAAAAGGTCGTGCTCTCGACCCGAATTGCTCCCCATCTCAAGGATGGTCTGGAGCTATTCGCGCGCGTAAAGAACATGAAGATTGTTGAAGCGATCGAAGAGCTCATTGATGTGGCGCTAGAGAGCTACCACATCGAATCGCCCTTACGGGATATGGATGGAAAGAGGGGAAAGGTACCAGTCTCAACTCTGATTAGCTGGCTCTGGTCGGAAGACCCAATAATCTACAAGTTACGACTTGCTTATTTGGGGCATCAATACGTCGATGAAGAGACGTTCATTATCGCTGCTCAGGTGATGGGAGACAGGTTCTCAGGTGACTTTGACCTTTTTGAGTACACTCGGAAAGCGGCGTCCCACAGGCGACCACCGGAGGCCAGGGGCATAGATATTGATAGAGTTCGATTGGAATGGAACTCCCTCACGTCATATGCGAAATTCGTCGTGTCAAATAAGCCGTTAGTAGTGGATTACGACGATTTTGTAATCATGTTGGGAAAATCTAAAAAGTTAAATTAACTCGACCGCTGCAGCCTTCGTGCCGGGCGCGAGGTGGGCATACCTAAGTGTCATCTTGATATCGGCGTGCCCCAGCAGATCCCGTACTGTGTTGAGCGGTACGCCGGCCATCACCAGGCGTGACGCGAAGTCGTGTCGCATATCGTGCCAGCGGAAGCCTTCGATCTCGGCGCGCTCTAGCAGCCTGAGCCAGGCGCTTTTAACGTCCTCCAGACGGCCGCCTTCCTGACTCGGGAACACGTATCGAGATTTGCCGGCCAGCTTTTTCCAGTCTTCCAGGACGCGCAACGTTTCCCTGTTCATCGGGATGTGTCGCGTGTCGCTGGTTTTGGTGGTGGCGCCGGCAGCGGTGATCGTCTTCGTATGGAAGTTCACCGCCGACCATTTCAGGTCAAACAGCTCTCCACGTCTCATGCCTGTATTCAGCGATACCAAGACCATAGGCTTTAGGTGGTCGGTGAATGGGACCTGCAGCAAGCTCGGCATCAGTTCCTTGCCGCGATCCGCTCTCCACTTGTTAGCACTCTCGCGCTCCACCCGCGCCTCGTCTTGACGGGCGTCGAGTGCTTCCCGAAGTCGTTTGGTCTCTTCAGCATCTAAGTAGCGGACCAGCCCCATCGAGTCGACCTTTAAGGCTTTGAGCCTGTCCATCGGGTGGGCATCGATGTACTCCCATTCAACGGCTCTGCTGAATACGCCGCTGATAGAGCCCATTTTCCTGTTGACCGTCGACGGCTTATTGCCTGACTGCATCCATCCCGTACGGATCTGGTCCAGGTCGCGGCCAGTGATCGCATCTAGACGCTGAGGCATGATTGCTTCGAAGTTGTGGTCGAGCGTGTGCAGGGTCTTCTCATGCCCTTTGTGGTGCGTCTTGAACCAAGGCATGTATATGTCATCGATGAACTCGCGTAAGGAGGGAAGGGTAGCGCCTTTACGTCCTTGGGTAACGGCTAGCGGTTCCCCCAGGGTTCTTGCCTCTGCGAGATATTGAGTAGCCTCCGCTCGCGCTTGCTCTAACGTCAGTATGCCAATGCGACCCAATGTCTTCTTGCGGCCCCTGGCCCAGGTCACTACATAGGACTTGGCGCCGGCGGCAGTGACACGCACGAACAGACCGCCGACGGTGGTATCGTGGACCTCATATTCCTGGCCGGTTATCTGCAGGGACGCCAGCAGCTTGGCGGTGAGCTTCTCTTTCAATTTGTTCCCATGGGTGCATGGTGGGTGCAAAAAGAACTATACGGCGTCGTTTTCACGGACACAACCGGACGAAAAGCCCAATAAATTCGGCGTTTGGCCACTGTTTGCTGGCGTCTGGATAGCCCTCCTAAGGGGAAGGTTGGCAGTTCGAACCTGCCCTGGGACACCATCTATACAAAACCTTCTTTGTTGGTGTCCGCCGGCCTCACGGTTGATTATCACTTTCTGTTGTTCTCATATTCCTTTGATTTGCTGAAGCGGCGCGGGCTGATTGCGTCTCGTGGGTGGCTCATTGCTTCTGAACCGATCCTCAGCTTCCTGTCTTGTAATGCAGTCGGTTCGATGAGGATTGGTTGGCTTTGCGTTTTCTAGGAGCCCGAATGTTCTTCTCTCTATATAGAGGAGCATGAGGGAGGCTGCATTGGGTACGGTTGCTCGTTGCGCTGAATGCGTGCTGATATTTGGATCTTTCGACAGTACTGAGTTTCTGACTGATAGAAAAACCAAATTAAGGGTTGACGGCAGATTCTGAGTCTCTATAATTCGCCCCACTTCCGGCGCAGTCGAAACGGAAAACTCCTTGAGATTCAATGAGTTATGTAGGTTTCGAAAGCGGATGGCTTCAGATTATCGAAGTCTGGAAGGAGTTGGAAATGCCGGTTTGTCTGGTGCTTTCAACGGTTCGGTCTTCTC